>CAYHBU010000001.1:0-32144 GCA_964354925.1 uncultured Candidatus Saccharibacteria bacterium
ACGGATTGACTCCTATTGAGAAGTTTAACCAATTTAAAGAAAAAAGTGTCACCCCGTAAGGTTAACTAAACATAATAACGTAATAAAAACCTACAATAATCCAATCAAAAGTAAAAATAAACACTCGATAGATGATATATTTATACCAATGGATTATACTACCTAACCCTCAAAAACTATCACTGGCGGGAGTTTTAGTGTTTTTACCGGCGGTTTAGGATCATAGCCAATCCTAAAAATCATCAATACCGTTTTTTGATCTTCATTAAATACATCGTTTATTTCTTTATCTGCTTGCTTGATAAGCTCTACCTGATTTGGCGAAAACCCGCTAGAATCACCGGCCAATATTCTCCTGGCAAGATAAGGTATGCCCGTCATAGGCTGCAAACTTAGCCCAAGTTTTGTGATTGTCAGCCAAATTCTTTGCAATAACCTGCCTCCTCTCAAATAGGCTTCGTCTGTTTCTCCATCCACAAGTATCGCGCAAAGCGCAGATGAAGAGATACAGGACTCGGCGCTTTGTTTTTGAATTTTCTTGGCTAATCCGATTTTATTTACCACGTTTACAAATAGCCAATTCCCAAATATTTTCATTATGGGCAACATAAATGACGGCATGTCGGGGAATTTTGTTTTGATATATAATCCCTTTCTTTTTTCGGCATTTTCTTTTTCTGACCACAAAATACTAGAAAATACGATGCCGTGAATCATCTTATTTTCAAAAATTAATCTCTCATGAAGACCAAGTGCCCAGGCCACCTTTTCTATTTCTTTAGAATCTTCAATTAATTTAATTTTACCGCCCCCAGCTACCGCTTGCTGAGTTTTTAAAATTTCTTCTTTGTGTTCTGATTTGAGCGGTGTTTTTTGATATATTCTACGATTAGTAGCGCGATTAAGTATATAGTTTAACAATGAATCTTCTTTTGGCTCTGCTTTGTCCAAAATCACGATAGCAACGATATCAGACTGACTCTTATCCGGGAAAATTTCTATATTTGCATGATAGCCATATTTAAGAGCAATGATCGAGATGTTTTCCAGCAACGCTCCATGAGCGATATAAGAGCCTTTTTGATCGAAATTATAAGGCGTGATGTCTCCATCAGAAACATTACGGATGTAGATTTTATTTCCCCTAACTACAAATTTCCATGGCTGAGAATTATTCCCGGAAGGAGCATTTACCGCATGCTCAAGAATATTTTTTATTGTATCTTTCATATTTTCCATATATTTAAATCAATCATATATCTTCCTGATTTTATTTTCTGACCGGATGCAATTTTAGAAATTGCGAGAGCAACGGCGGAACTCGAAGCCAAAGAAGTGATGCCAAGCTGCGGCACGCCGGCCAAAGTATTGCCAACTTCTTTCAAGGACAACATCAACTTTTCACTGAAAAGATCTTTGTCTAATATTTTTCTTGTAGCTTCGATCCATTTTGGAGAATGTGATACAAGATTTTTGAAATCATTGGGGTCGAATTCGCCCAATAACCCATGAAAGATCTCTCTTTTGGGCTCAATATCAAATCGTTCTATGTCTATTATCGTTTTTTCTCCTAGATTTGTGGCCATTAAAACCGGTATTTTATGCTTTCTGGCCAAGATACGCAGCTGAATCTTGATCTCCAAATCATCCAGCTCATCTATCAAAATATCTAATTTCGGCGCACCTTTGATAAATTTATCCAAATTCTTTAAGTCAACGCCATTTGTCCATGGATCAATTTTTATAAATGGGTTTAATTCGTAAGCTTTTTTCAACGCCGCGATTGTTTTATTCTCCCCTATTTCGCTAATTGAATAAAAAAGGCGATTTAAATTCGTAAGCTCTATCGTATCCGGATCCGCTATTCTCAAAAATTTACCTCCTCCGGAAATCAATAGCGGCCACAATATATTTGATCCAATTGATAAACCAATAATACCTATTTTTGCGTTGTAAAAATTCTTTTGCTCCTCTTTTGTTATTAAATTTTTATTGCGCGCTGATCTGACTTCCAGAAAAAGATTCTCCGGCAGAGTATATACAACATTATTATTCCATGGAAAATAAACATATACTCCTTTTATTTTTTGATATTTTTTTAAAAATTCTTCCAGCTTTTCTTTGTTATTTTTAAATTTTGGATATCGAATCTTGAATAATTCTTTTAATTCAGGATTGAAGGCATCGATAAAATTTGCGCCTTTGGGGATTTTATTTTTATCTTTGAAGATAATTGGTTTCATAATTTTTTAGTTATTTTTTACCCATTTTTGTTTTATACCGGGCTTGAAATGCTCCGGATGTTCAAATGGCCAAAAAACCAGTTTGGGCGCAGCCCTTTCTTTTAAATGATTATGCAATTCATTAAACTCAGAACTTTTAATGCAAAGCGTTGAAACAATTAGATCCGTCAAAGCTTTTTTAAATTGATCATTTATAATTTTATCATTTCTTAACTCAATATTTATTTCCAAATATTGATCTTGATTTGCATCAAATTTTGTCGAAAGAGAAAATTTGCCCGTCAAATAATCAGCAGCAACTCCACTTATCAATGCATCTCTTATTATCTCCGGGAAAATTTGCAAACCATAAAGCGTAGTCGACATATCACTCCTTTCGTAAATATACACGAAAGGTAATTCATTAACGTATCCATTTATTCCTGCTTTATTTATCTCATCTTTAATATCGCATCCATACTGCTTGAGATTAGAGACGGCATCCTTAAAACTAAAAACTCCGCCACGATCTCCGATGGCATATCTAATAAGTGGTATCGCATTATCACCAGTCAAAAACACTTCTCCATCGGGAGCCTCAAAACTGACAAATGACGGATTAAATTGTGCTAGAGTCGGTGTTTTATTGATATTAGAAAATAATTTGTTAAATAAATTTTTATTGCCCATTGATAATCTTTTTATCAGCGTGGCTCCGCCTGTTTCCCATGCCATCGCGCCAATATCAGCGCTTCCATAAATATGTATTATGTCTAGATATGGGCTTCTGATCCTAGCCTTTTGAACAATATAATCCCTAAAATTTTCCGTAAAAACTTCAGCCGCAAAAACCAATCTTAAATTTATTTTACTTAAATTAATGTCTCTCCCTGAAGCCTCATCAATTAAATCTTTTATAAATGGAGGATATCCGACTAAAATAGTCTGAGCAAATTTTGGACTTAGTTTCTTTAAAGCCTTAAATATCTCTTCTTTATTTATGCCGGGGGTCAATATTGAAACAGAATAATCACTTCTTCGACTAGCCATCTCAAAAGCTTCGTACGATATCAATCCTCCAATCCACACGCCCATCCCAAAGCATACAATAACCAAAATTGGCTCGTTATTAACAATAGAGCTTTGCTCCAAAAATAATTCCTGCAATATAGAGTATTGCCAATCTATTTTTTCCAATCTGGGAAAATAAAAAGGCTCGCCAGTCGAACCAGAAGTAGATGTGAACACTAAAGGTTTTTTTAGCGAACCATCCCAACAAAGCTGCTCCAATGGATATTGCCGTAAATAATTTTTCTTATCCATTGGAGGCACATTTTGAAAATCCTGCCAGGTTTTTATTTTTTCCGCCTGAATTTTATTTTTCTGCAAAAAATCTTTATAAGCTGGTACATTTTTTGCCGCTTTTTTAAATAAAGCTAGTGACGATTTTTCTCGTTCTTTCATCCAAAAATCGCTATTTTTTTCTTTTATAGCTTTTAATATTTTTTCTGTCCTTGATTTTTCGTTATTAAAAAATTCCATTTTTTATCAAATTTCATACATACTATATCAGAAAATCATTGAAATAGAAAGATAATTCTGTAATGGTCGAACAATGCCTATTTTGATATAATTTAACCGTGAAAAACACCAGATTCCCTAAAAAATTTTTAAAATATACCCACAAGCCACACCGCTCCACTAAAAATAAGGGTCGGAAGAATCCGGCTGTTTTAATATTGCACGAAATCACTGGCATCACTGAACATACAAAAAGAGTGGCCCAAAAATTTGCTGACGCGGGTTATATAGCTATTACTCCCAATCTTTTCGAAGATAAAAGAATACAGAAAATATTCAAAGAAATGCCTCGTCTGTTCGAAAAAGCACAAAAAGAAGGTAAGGATCTTACTGAATTAAATAAGAAGATTAACGAAAAACTATATAAAATACTAAATAGTAAGAAATTTATCGACACTACAATCAATAAATTAAATCAATGGATAGACTCGCTTAAATCACTAGACACAGTAGATGCCGATAATATATCAGTCATTGGATTTTCTTTTGGTGGCTGGTATGCATTTAAACTAATACAACTCAGAAACGACATACGCAAAGCGGTTATTTTTTATGGATTTTATGATGTCACCGAAGAAATGATAAAAGAAGTCAAACGCCCAATGCTTGGATTTTATGGAGAACTTGAAAGCAGTATAAATGAAATTCAACGGATTAAGGAATTGGCTAAAAAGTATCAAAAACCAATAAAGATTTATATGTGCAAACAGGCAAAACATTCTTTTTTTGATGATACAAACCCAAGAAGATACAATAAAGGAGCTTCGGATTTTGCGTGGAAAAAAACATTGGGATTTCTAAATAATTAATTATTATTAATGGGTTATTTTTTTATTAGTAACCGCTCTTATCACAATCATGACCAACAAACCAATTAAAAAGGCTGGGGCTATAATTTTAAGTAGCAATGATAAACATAAAATTGCTCTACTTTATCGCGGGAAACATAATGACTGGTCATTTCCAAAAGGTCATATCGAAGACGGAGAGGATTCAATAAATGCAATGATAAGAGAAGTAAAAGAAGAAACAGGATTATCAATAAAAATTTTATGTGAGCTACCGGAACAAAATTATCTTCACCCAAGTGGGAATACCGTTTCAACAAAAATGTTTCTAGTACAATCCGAAAATGATGATCTTTTAAAATTGGAACATGAAACAGATGATATTAAATGGGTGCCAATAAACGAAGTGATCTCGGTCTTGAGTTATAATAATTTAAAGGATTATTTTAAAAAAGTTTACCATATTATTAATAAATAATGCTATTATTTATCTAAAAACAATCAACAAAAAAGACGGCTCATTGAGCCGTCTTTTTAAAATCACTTAATGATTCTCAGCATCTTTTTAGCTGATTTTATTATTGAGTTAATATAATCTTGATAATTTGATATGCTCTCTACATTGCCATCTTTAACAACAAAAAAATATTCCGGATTTATTTTTTCCAGAAAATATCTATCGTGGGAAACTAAAATTACTATACCCGTGTAGGTCTCCAAAAGATTTTCAAGTGCATTCACAGCTTCTAAGTCTAGGTGATTCGTCGGTTCATCCAGCAACAAAACATTGACTGATTTGGCGCAAAACAAAGCCAATAAAAGTCTAGCTCTGCCACCAGGACTCAATTCTTTTATTTTTTTACTCACTTCATCAGCACCAAATCCAAATTTTGTTAATAAATAATATGCTTCCTGTTTATCTATGGCCGATCTCTCTTGCAAAAATTCAACAAGCAACTCATTGGGGAGATTATTATGCTCTTGCATCAAATCACCAACAACAAGTGACGAGCCAATCTCAACTACACCAGACGACGGAATTAAATCATTGATAATCACTTTTAAAATCGAGGATTTACCAGAACCGTTTTGTCCCAAAATTGCCACTCTGGCTCCATAGGGAATCTCTAGTGAAATCGGCCCCAAATTAAAATTAGAGGAATATTTTACATAAACATCTTTTAATGAAATAAAATGCTTGGCTTTGCTATCCATTGCCTTGAGTGGGATCACGAGCGGAATTTTTTGTTTTGGCGCATCAATTTTATCAATTTTTTCAAGGCGTTTCTCGATAGCTTTTGCGCGGTTGGCGGACTTCACAGAACGCTCACGATTATATCCTCGCGAGCGTTTATCATTATCGGTTGATTCTTGTTTAGCTCCTTTGCTGGCCCAATTTTTATTTTTATCGATTGCCATCTCTAATCGCTCTATTTCTTCTTGTTGTAATAAATATTTTTCCACCAGCCTTTGAAATTCTTTTTCTTTAAATTCCAAATAATCGCTATATGAACCAGTATACAAAGAAATTTCTCGACTATTTTTGTCGATTTCTAAAACACGAGATACAATATTATCAAGAAAACGCCGATCGTGAGAAACAATCAAACAAGATGCATTTACATCCTTTAAATATTGTTCAAGCCAAATCAATGCCGGCAAATCAAGATTATTGGTTGGCTCGTCAAGAAGCAAAACATCAAATCCTTCAAGTAAGATTTTAACAAGCGCAATTTTGCTTTTTTGACCACCGCTTAGAGAGTATATCTTGCGGGTAAAATCAATGTTATTAATCCCAAAACTATCCAAAATCGCTTTAATGCGATATTCAGCAATATCTTCGCCAAGCCCATCAAAATATTCATTGATTGTTTTATCTTGATCAAATATAGCCTCCTGGGGTAGATATCCCACCTTACAATTTTGGGGAAGTTTAATGATTCCAGAATCAGGACTTTCAATACCGGCAATAATCTTTAGTAATGTTGATTTACCGGCGCCATTTGAGCCGACTAAAGCGACCTTTTGACCATTATTCACCGAAAAGAAAATATTTGATAGGATTATCTTATCGCCATAATTTTTATTTACTTTTTTTGCTTCTATCATTAGTATTTATGTATAATAAATCATTTATATGGAAATAATCATAGAATATCCAAAATTAGTCAACCTCTACTCGTTCATATCCAATCTTAGCCAATGGAATGATTTGGTCTGCATACCTGAGCGAAAGAAGGAATGGATCAAAAGAACTGGAAAATTAAACAAAAAAGATGTTGATGCCCTGAATCGCTTCAGTAGATTATTTCAAGAATCCGAATTAAATATCGAAAATATTTTTCTATATGATAACCCGCAATATATCTGGCGGATATTATCAAAAAAAATTGGGTGCGAAAAAACAAAGGAATTGCGTGACATATTTGCTCTCTTTAAAGAAAGATTCAATGTTATATGGAGCAAGGACATAAACAAGATAAAAAGAATAGAACAAGAATTTTCCAAGCAAAAAAATCTCTTAAACAAAAATCTAAATATCATTAAAAATCTTTGCGGCATTCCCCAGAATAGGCTAAGCACCGAGATAAGAGTGAGACTGATACTAAGCAGCAACATCAAAGAAGAAAGCCAAGGATTTGCATATAAAAATATCATTATTCTTGAGTGTTCTGGTTGGCCGATGAAGAAAATAAATTATCTTATCAACAACATTTTACTACACGAAAGTTTTCATATCTTATTTAAGCAGAATAAAAAATTATTCAAAAGATTTCAAGGTTTAGTTAATAAAAATAGACAAATATTAGACAAACATTTTTTAAAAACTTGGGGAGCAGAAATCGTATTCGAAGAAGCATTGGTAAGCAGCTTTATACCAGAAGGATATCTGACAGAAAAAATATCCGGTCAAAATACAATAAACGAAGCAAAGAGCAAACTGAGGAGTAAAAAGATAACAGGACTAGAAAGATTAAGATATCAATCGGCCATCGACAATTATGATATTGCAAAAGAATATGTAGAGGGATGGAAGGTATTGGATACACGATTATTGAATCACGTTATAAGTAAACTATATTCAAATATAAAATAAAAAGAGGCGTTATTTCGCCTCTTTGGTATAATCCTGAATCACAGAATTAAATCTGCTAAATATCTTTTTCAATGATATGCAAAACATGTTTCGCGAACCATTATCCAATACATTCGGCCAATAATCTTGTGGGCATCCTCCACGGCAAACATTAAACCATTCGCAGGAAATACATTTCAAATTCAAAACCTTCATTCTATCTTTAAACCGAATAAAATTATCGACTAATGGAACCGCGTCCAAACCATTCTTAATATTGCCAAAACTTAAAGATTCTATCTGTGGCAACGAATCACAAGCATAAATCGATCCATCGGGATAAACAGTAAGGTATTTATAACATTCGCCGGAAAACATGCATTCCCTATTATCTCCACCCATCATTGTATTGACTATGCTTTCAATTTCCCTAATTTCTATACTTGGATCATCTAGTTTTAGTAATTCATTAAAAATACCTACCAAAAAATCTGCGTAACTTTCAGGGTCGACAGAAAATGGGAGTAAATTACCGTCATCGTTACGTCCTTGAACTTGAAGAAATTTTACTTTCTTTATTCCTTTAGAAACAAAGAATTTAAATATTTCTTTCGGGTAATCACAGTTTATAGAGCTAACACAACAAATAATACTAGGCTCGATATTGAATTTACGAAGCGTATTTATCGCACGCATAACATTATTAAAGCTACCTCTTTCTTCGCTTATTATTCTCGTCTTATCATGAAAAAACTTTGGGCCATCTAAACTTGTACCGACACTGAAATTATTTTCAGAAAAAAATCTCGCCCACTCGTCATCAATCAATAAACCATTAGTTTGTATCGAATTAAATACATCACATCCTTTATTGACCCAAATCGACTGATATTCAATCGCCTTACGATAAAAATCCATACCAGCCAACATTGGCTCTCCGCCATGCCACACAAACTCTACTCGATCACTCATTTTACAAAATTCATTTATCAATGCTTCTAATGTGACATCAGACATCAACATACTGTCATGGGAATCAGCTTTCTTTTTCTTGAAATAACAATAACCGCAATCGATATTACATCTACCTCCGATTGGTTTTATTATAGGAGTAAAATTCATTGCACACCTCACTTTATTTTGTTGTTGTGTTTTGAAAAGAGGGGGAGATACACACCCCTCTTTCCTCTATCCGCCACTCTACTTCTTGCGCCAAGGATAGCCTCCGCCAATGCCCTTTCCCCAGGCACTGGCATCGCTCTTTTTAACGGCCTCCTGTATCCTTTCTAAAACCTTGGAGCGGCTTAAAGATGTTTGATCTGATTGTCTAACGACGATCTTCTTGTTCATTGTTTTTCTCCAATATAAAATTATTATTGAGAAAATTGCCCCTTCCATTTATGTGAACAGAGAGATTTCTCCCTGTAATTGTTTTAAATGTCCTAGTCCTAGTATTATCAAACATTTTTCATATCGTCAAGGCATGCTTGATTATATAAAATATGTTATTATTCTTAAACTATAAATTTTATGAAAAAATTACGTCTTTTAGCAAGGGTCGTAACCTACGATAAGAATATTAATAAAATCCTTCTTGTAAAAAATAAAGGGATGAGTTTTTGGTACGCTCCTGGTGGCGGTTGGGAATATGAAAATGAAAATATTTTAGAATGCGCAAAACGAGAAGTTCACGAAGAAACCGGCTTGCATGTGGACATCAAAAAAATGCTTTACGTACAAGAATTTCATGATTCAGCTGAATCAATTTTATTTGAAACATTTTGGCTTGCTGAACTTAGCCACGAACAATCTTTAAATGAAAATCATATCGATCTCGATCCGAATGGAAATGTTGAAACTGCTCAGTGGTTCAACAAAGAAGAATTGCAAGATCTCAAAGTTTTTCCAAAACGATTAAAAAATACCTTTTGGGATAATATCGAATTAGTTATTAATGGAGAAGACCAATTTATTGGCGTAGACTAGCGACATAAAAATTATGGACAAAAAACTTATAATACATACATTAATTTTCAATGATCAAAAACAAGTTCTCATCACTAAAAGATCGGAGGTTAATGACGTATTGCCTGGATATTGGGATATTCCTGGCGGATCCCTTGAAGATGGAGAAGATCCAATAACGGGAGCTATCCGAGAAACCAAAGAAGAATCTGGTCTTGATGTTAAAATTTAAGCTTGTTTTTTTATCACTCTAATGTCGATGCCACCAAAAACAAGCAATTCGTTACATTGGTTTTCTTGGCTGAGCACGCCTCGGGAGAAATAAAATTAAATCCGGAAGAACATAATGATTTTGCATGGATAAATATATCGGATGCCGCTAAATACCAAAAAGTGCATTATCTCCAAGATTGCCTTGATTTACTAAGCTCAAAAACTCACAATATTTTAAAATTTTAAGGTATTTTATTTAATAACTTCTCTCGACACACACGTAATCCGTTTTTGCCATCTTCAAATAATACTCAGAGTTTACGTTAAAAACAAAAATGGTAAAAAGTAAAAACCGATTACTTATGTAATCGGTTTTTGTATCTTTATTAATACCCTCTTAAGGCAATCAACGTATCGCTCCCTACTATTAACCGGCAAAGACACCACCTTCCTATCAATATCATTGCATCTTACAGATTTCTTAGACCTCCTTTCAATTGCTTCAAACAATCTTATTGTTTGATTGATGCAGAATTCTGATAGTGGCCCCTGCCATTCCTTGGGTATTGATGCCCATTCTCCAGGATTACCAAAAGGCAATATGTATGGCGCGCCAATATTTTTTTTACCAACGACAGATCTGCCAGACAGAGGCACGCCAGGATAAAAATCGCGCTCGCAAACCTCATCCACCACCGACTCATAGACACGAACGCAATTCACTTTATATCCCGCAGAATTCAATCTGCTAACCCCCTTCTCTATCCCGATACCCGCACATACGGCCACAACCCTTATTCCCAATTGAGACATCTTCTTGATTACTGTCTCAATGGCGTCGCCAGAAAAAATCACATCATCAACCAAGACAACTTCTTTCCCTGTCAATTCTTTTCGTAGTCTCCGTAGTTGAACATGGACACGAGGAGTCCCATGACGTTCCCTTGTTCCAGCATCACTATTATTCATATCAACAAATCGAGTAATTTCAAAACTGTATTTTGACAAATAATACGCCCTATCTAGCGAAACTGGAATTAGCCCACTCTCTCCCACGAAAACCTCAATACCTGCAACCATTTCTTGTTCTGGAATCATTTCAAAATTCGAAAATATTCTCTTAAAAAAAGTTGAGAAATCGCTTCTCAGAGATTGAAAAAAAACTTCTTCCGGCAACACAAAGCTTTTCTTTTCCGCCCAATGTCGCAACAACAAATGGATGTCTTCCGAAACAATGTATGGTCTTTTCATTTAACACTCTCCTCGTATTTTATTGTTTTAAAAGATCAATGTCTTAACCCTATTTTCTTGCAAGACTAATAGCTTTTTTAACTGCCTTCCTGGAATCGTCAGTAGCAACAATCTTCAATCTCTTTCTTTGATCTATGTATGTTCCAGCAAGTTTATCGGACCAACCGCCAGTTTTAACAATCGCAACTATCGGAATATTTGATTGATATGCGATGGCAGCCTCCGTCAAAGTACCCGAGCCACCGGAAATAATAATTACAGCGTCGCAGGAATTTACCAAAACGAACTCTCTTCCACCGCCCCGCTCGAGACCCGTGCAAATTATTACATCCGTGTCACCATTTTTATCCCAAATGTCCTTGCTTTTTCCATAGGTAACGCCAATAGTGAGACCACCGGCACTCTTGGCTCCTCGCGAGGCGGCAGTGGACAAAGAATCATAATCTTTTTCAGCTCCATACACTGTAATATTGCCACTCTCCGCTATGAATCTCCCAACATCAAATGCGATCTGTTCTATTTTTTTCGAATAATTAAGATCAGCTGCCGAACCCATTACTCCAATTTGAATTTTTCGAGATATTTTTATCATAATTATTATCAAAAAGTGTAATAAAAAAATATATGGCTGTCAATCATACATAACTTCATGCACACCTAAGCCCGTGTATAATATTTCGTAGATTAAACACTACATATGACAACCTAATTGCAACACGATAAACGCGACAACCATAAAATAAAAACCGAAAATCCAATTGGATTTTCGGTTTTTTAGCTACTATCCTTTTCTAATCAATTCCATAACCTGCGACAAAGACAAACCATCAGAATCCTTGTTATTGCCTACATCTTTCAAGCTCACCTCTTTACCATCTGATGATGGAAAGACGATAAACTTTATATCTTTGCTGATTGCATATTTTATCTGCTCGCTTACCGATTTTTGACCAAGATAGACTTCTACGTCAACACCCTGATCTCTTAAGAAACCGGCTATACTAAACGAATAATCCGAGCAACCATCCTTAACGGCAACCAAGACTTCTGCGGTAGACTTCTTCCCATCCAAGAGGTTTAGCGCTTGAAGTGCCACTATCAATCGATCTAATCCGATTGAAGCGCCCACTCCTGGCAATTCTTTGTCGGTATAGAGGCTGGACAGATTATCAAACCGTCCCCCAGAACAAATACTTCCTATCCCTGGCAGATCATTCAGAATCGTTTCATAGACCGTACCAGTATAATAATCCAGTCCTCTGGCAATAGAAAGATCTATTTTGATATTTTCCTCTGGGATACCAAGCGACCTGGACTTTCCCAATATTTCTCTCAAGTTTGCTATGCCAATTTCTGCAAGTGGAACACCCGAGAACTCCTTAGCCAACCAATCAAGAACTTCATCATTGCTACCATTCAAACCGACAAAGTATATAATCTTATTGATTGCAACCTCATCTTGGCCAATGACAGTCTCCAATTCTCTTTTCACTTCATCGACACCAACTTTATCTTTCTTATCAATTACTCTAAATATATGCACTGTCTTATCTTCACATTGAGCTGCTTCATCAACCCATTAAGAATCATTCTATTATTGATTCTTATTGTGAAAGAATCCAAGCCCAATGCCGTCAGTGCAGAAAATATAACCTGGACAACTTCCGCATCAGCAAGATTAGATCTAGTCCCTATCACATCAAAATCACATTGATAGAATTCTCTATATCTGCCTCGCTGAGTATTTTCACCTCTCCAAACCGGAGCAATATGGTATCTTTTAAAGGGAAATGAAAGCTCATTGAAGTGTTGGGCCACAAATCGCGCCAAGGGCACAGTCAAGTCAAACCTAAGCGCAACATCCCTACCTCCATTATCTGTAAATCTGAATAACTGCTTATCAGTTTCTGTGCCGCCCTTGCCCAATAAAATCTCAGAATATTCAAGCGCTGGCGTATCAATAGGGACATAACCGAAAGATCTATAAACTCTTTCAATAACTTCCATCATACGCTTCCTGGGAATCATTACTTCTGGCAAAAAATCCCTGAAACCCTTTAATGTTCTTGGCTCGATAATTACCTTCTTTTTTACTTCATTTTGATTGTCGTTTCCCATTTTTTTCTTGACCTCCACTATTTTATAGTTTATTATACGACGATACTACAAGTTATCAAAGAGCTTTACGTATCTTATATAAAAATCGTCACCAAAAGTCAACATGAATATCAACAAAAATGACCTAAAAATAGTCATCCCCAATAAAGGGCGTCTATCAATAAAAACCATAGAATTATTGCAAACAATAGGTCTTGAATTTGAAACTCAAGAACGCAGTCTTATGTCGCAGGTTAAAAATCTACCAATAACTATACTCTATGTACGCGCCAGCAACATACCTGAATACGTGCAAGATGGGATTGCAGATTTGGGGGTTACGGGACTAGATCTTGCGAAAGAACAGGCGGCAAATATAGTAATATTGAAAAAACTTGGATATGGTAATGCCGATCTAGTTGTTGCCGTTCCGGAAAAATCTAATATAAAAAAGGTGTCCGATTTAAAAAATAAAAATATTGTCACCTCTTATCCGCATTTAACTAAAAAATACCTACAATCTAAAAAAATAAAATCAAATGTGATTGAAGTCGATGGTGCCGTTGAGATAACACCATTTCTGGGACTAGCCGATGCCATAACAGATCTCACATCAACTGGCACAACACTAAAAACCAACAAATTGATTCCCTTGGATACTATCTTAAAATCTGAGGCTATCTTAATAACAAATAATAAATCTCAACAAGAAAAAGGGTCAGAAATTGATTCAATACTCACAAGACTAGATGCCGCCATAACAGCACAGAAGAAAGTATATATAATGATGAATGCTCCAGAAGAAAAACTTGAGGAGATTAAAAAAATTACCCCTGGACTAAGCTCGCCAACAATAATGAAACTGGCGAAAGAAGGAATGGTGGCCATACATTCGGTGATTGATAAAAATGGGTCATGGGAAGTTGTAGAGAAATTAAAAAAAATCGGAGCTTCTGGCATTTTAATAATGCCAATCAATAAAATGCTAATGTAAATATAAAAAAATCGTACAGATAGTATCTGTACGATTTTAGTTATTACTACTGAACGCACTCATCAATCTCCAGGTCTCCTTTCAGTGTTTTACCAGACAGGATAGAGAGTGCTTCTTTTTTTCTTCCAGATTTCAGAAGATTCTCAAACCTCCTGAAATCCTTATCGCTTATACGATAATAGGCCACCTCTGGAAATGCATCGTGGATTTCGTGGGTCATAGACACCTTAACAATCCTCATGATTATCACCCCCTATCTCATTTTAGATTCAGAACATCTTCTGCATCTTCCGACTTTTATCTGAACGGGCATTTACCCTCATTATTTGTCAAGGTACCATTATGATATATATAGCCACACCTTAACAAATCAAATGTGGTTGTCAATGGTGTATATGTACGGTTAACATCAAAATACAACAAACATATTTCGCGGAACCATTTCCTAATCCCCAAAACTATCCTTAGCGGAAATTTTAATGTTTTTACTGGTGGTTTTGGATAACGGTCAATCCTAAAAATCATGAGTACTATTTTTTTCCGTCTTTCTTATTCATAACACACCTTTAAAGTATGGGAAATTTAAATCTATTAAATATCTTCCTGATTGTATGTTTTGACCAGATGCGATCTTTGAAATGGCAAGAGCGGTGATCGAGCTTGAAACCAATGATGTCATGCCAAGCTGGGGCACGCCAGCCAGAGTATCTCCCACCTCCTTCAATGATAGCATCATTTTTTCACTAAAAAGATTTTTATCTAATATTTTTCTGGTGGCCTCGATCCATTTCGGGCTCATATGTTGATTAGAAAAGACGTCCTTGCAAAATTGAAAATATATTTTTAAAAAACATGCTTTTAATCCTTAAAAACTATTTCTGGGATTTTTTTGACGATCTGGCGGTTGGCTGGTCTTTAAATTTTCAAGATGCATTTGGTTTATTTTTTTTCTTAAATATATTTTAACTGATGCATAAATTTGACTATTGCTTTTTATCAAAAGGATTCTTTTCGCCAATAGCTGATATGCAGAGATTATTCCTATTTAAATACTTATTTTTAACCTCTATAAAATCAACATATTTTAAACCCTTAATCTCCTCTATTAATTCTACTGGCTTGATCAATTTATTATAAATTTTCCAACATTGACCCATGAAATTGAGATCTCCCCTAATATCGTTAATTCCCATTAATAAAGTATTTATTTGTTGTTCTTTTAATTCCTCAAAGATTGATTCAGCAAAATAATCCTCAAGTTTTTGAATTTTTCCAGATACTAAATCGATAACCTCTTTTGGGTGAGTTGTGGCTGTTCTAATATAAAATAAATTTGCATCACCATAATCATTATTACTCGCATGCACACCATAAACCAAGCCCTTTTCATGGCGTAAAATTTGATATAAAAAGGAACTTGTGCCATAAGCAAGATACGTAGCAATAACATCGAGGACAAGAGACTCTTTAAGTGTTGTTTTATGATTAACAAAGCTAAATGAAATAAAGGTCTGTTTTATCGGCGCTTTCCTAAAAAATAATCCGTTTTTTATTGCCGGAAATTCAATGTTCTGAGTTGTCTTACTTTTTATATTCCAGTTGTTAAAAAATTTATTTATTAATTTTAATACTTTATCATGTTCAACGCCTCCAGAAACAATAATTGCAGATCTGTCGGTCGCAAAATATGTTCTATAATAATCCTTGATAGCATCAACCGAAACAGAAGAAATTGATAATTCTGTACCCAAATTATTACGAGACAATGGATGTCCACTGAAAGCATTTTCTACAGAAAATCTCCAGATATGCTGAATATTATCATCATTCGATCTATATAATTCTTGTAAAATAACTTGTTTTTCATTTTCTAAAACAATAGGATCCATAATAGGATTTAAAATCATATCCGCCAATAATTCAAACATTTGTTCTAGATGATTTTTTGTTACTTGAATATAAAAACAAACTCTATCAATACTAGTTAATCCATCAGATTTAGCACCTATCCTATCTTTTGTTTTTGAAAATTCTAAAATTGATGGATATTTTCGCGAACCCTTCAACATCATATGCTCAAGGAAATGAGCGTAACCTTGTTGATATTCGTTTCCGTAACGCCCCCCGGCCTTAATCCAAATAGAAATCAAAATAACATCCGAGTGAGGATTTTCACTCGTAATAATTTTAAGATTGTTTTTTAATATTGATTCTTTATAAATATTCATAATTCTACTTATAAACGTCATGATCACCTATTGCAAGCAATACAACCTCCTTGCTGGAGAGATAGTCAAAAATAATTCTCGTTCTATAATTTACAGAAAAACTTAATCTATTCTTCAGCCTTCCTTTTAATTTATGAACTTTAAGCTGCTTATGATTCTTTTCGCCCTTGAATAATTCTATCTTTTCTATAGATTCTTCTTGTAATTCTGGTTCTAAAGAATTAAGTTGTTTTATAAAAGTTGGTGTATATGAAACTTCTATCATAATTAAGAAAGTTTTTTCATTAACTTTCTAATATCACCCCTTAAAACCTTCCCATCTCTTACTTCCTGCTCTGATTTTAAAATGGCTGATACGGCATTTTCCTCAGCAAGAAAACGCAAAGCCATACGTACGGCCTCCGCCTTATTTGCAACAATTTTTTGTTTCACCAATCCTTCTACAAAAGCCTCCTGGTCTCGCGATAATGGTATTGATAATGTAGACATATATATTTATATTAAATTATAATATGATATTATCATATCACTTTTAATTAGTTTGTCAATTTAAGGACTTGTAATACAAGATGTGCCCTGAACGAAGGTCATTCCCGATGCAAAGCTCACAAGAATTAATTTGTCGCCCAAACACAAAAAGACGGCTCATTGAGCCGTCTTTAGATATTAAATAAACTGCGAGCCGTGGACCGCGAGACCATATGCTACGCTTGAAAATTCGTCAGCATGCACGAGTTTATCATCGCCGAACTTATCCGTAAATATTTTTTTAATGCTCGGGATCTTTGACGAGCCTCCCGTAAGCAATACAAGATCTATATCTTTTACATCAAGTCCTGAATTCTTGATAGTTTCGTCTATGCATTGCCTGATTTTCTGCTCTTCCTCTCCAATGATTTGTTCAAATTCTAATCTGGAAACATCTTCTTTTATCACTAAATCTCTTTCTTTGAAATTGATTGTTGCCAATTGAGAATCAGACAAATCGCATTTTGCTTTTTCGATGGCTTGAAAAAGCATAAATCCATAATTGTCATCAATCAGATTTTCGAGATTTATGACAGCTTGCGGATTATCAGCAACTCTTTTTAACTGCTTCAAAAATTCCCTGGTTTTCTTTTCGTTGAGCTGAGATATGAGATGCCATTGGCAAAATCTGTATACAATCCATGCTGGAAATCCTAACGAACCACCAGACATGGCGCTGTACTGAATATCCTTGCCAAAATATTTGGCAACCTTTTCCCACATAATCCTGGAATCAAAGGTATCACCGCCTATATATACGCCACCGACGGAGAGGATATCATTTTTTCGATCGTGTTTTCCTTTTGCATAATCGCCGCCGCGCAATTTTACGACAGTGAAATCAGAAGTACCGCCTCCGAAATCTCCGACCAACATTATTTTCTCCTCGCCATCTTTCAATGATGCTTCATATCCTAAAGCAGCTGCTATCGGCTCATACTGGACGTACACATTTTTAAAGCCGGCCTTCATAAAAGATAAAACTAATCTCTCTTCTGCCATTTTATCTCTTCTTGGGTCATCTGAAAATACTGAAGGCCTTCCTATTACAACATCTTCCACATTTTCTTCGACAAGTCTCTCGCCTTGATCTTTAATCTTTTTTATAATCATTGCTATCAAATCTTCAATCTCATAACTTTCTTCATTTACAAAAATCCTTGCAAAAGCTTCGCTGGGCAAAAAGGATTTTATAGACTGCATAAACTTGCCAATTGCTCCATCCTTAACATACTCATTAATGCCTTCTTGCCCCATAAAAAATCTGTGATCCTCGTTGGCATAAATAACCGACCTTAGCGTCTTCTTGTTAGATGCATAACCATCGATATCCGCAACGCCACAATTTCCATTTTTATTTATAGCCAACACCGAATTTGTTGTGCCGAAGTCTATGCCAAATATGGTTTTCATTTTTTCCTCCCGTAAAATTTATTATTCATTTAGTTTTCAAGATTCTGGGTTACAAATGATTCATATCATAAAATAATTATTTAGTCAATGATAGCTAGGTACATCCACCGAAAAACATCTTTTAAAATATTTATTGAAACTTTCATTATAATCCTCATCAATCAATTTTTATATTAATAACCGGATCACTATTATTTCTTCTTTTAATAGCCGATTGATGTATTGCAGAAAGAAGATATACGCTTTTCTGATGACTAATAAAGTCAGAGCGCGAATCATTTCCATTGTTAACAGAATCAATAAAATCATTAATGCAATTAATGCGGGCATCTTCCTGATGACCCCGTGAATATCCGCCCATAATATTTGTCCAAAGATCTTGAATATTGTATTTTTCGTGTGGGCACCAATCACTAAACATACGAGAATTACGAAATACATGAATATCAAAATGATACTCCCCTCCAAAATCATACAAATTACCATCATTTTGCGGATTTATCTCTTCAGACTGGAACGATGCCAACAAAATAGATTGAAATGGACCCTGCTCTATAAAATAACTCTCTTGGCGAACTCTTCCATTTCCTTTGTACAAGTCCCTATTTGCTACAGTGGCCCAATTTCTTTGACTAAAACCATTATGAATAAGATTTATGCTCCCCAAACATATGATTCGATCACCCCTTTTAAAAACCACATTACTAAAAGCATCAATTTCTCCAAAATCTTTGCAAATATTATTAAAGTCATCCTCGCTATATTTATTAAAAACGTCAAAGTCATTAAATAATTTTCTATAATCTCTAAAATTTAACTGAGCTAAAAAATCGCAGGGCCTTAAAAAGTTAGTAAATACATCTGCATTATCTATTTTTTTATCACCTCTGGATGTTGAATCGATAAACCAATTAACCATATCAAAACTATGATATCCCGAGTGACAACATTTGCCATACCCTTGATTGTATGGATGATAGTTTTGATCAATAATTTCGGATGGGAAACGCCACTGTCCATCGCTATGAGATACCTGAATTGATGTTATCGGACAATTTGTTCGGTTAAACACTTCTTCTATTTTATTTTTTGCAAAGATATACGCAGGATGAAATCTTCTTTGAGACACCACGGAAAATGCTTTAATTAAACCAGAGTCTTTTTTATTTATGTATATCTTTTTCAACTCTTCGTAATCACGCTGAATCTTTAGAGCCTTTTCAAGATCAGTAGAAATATCTGCTTCTGCTGTTATCGGCTTATCTATTAAAATATTTAAATTATGTTCAAGACACCATTTCGTATACTTATAATGCATTAATGGCTCAGTAGAAATTATAACGCTATCGATTTTATGTTCATTTACCATACGAAGAAGCAAATCGTCCAATTCTTTGTTTATAATATCTTGCTGCAAATCGTTAGTAAAAAAAATATCAAGCATGTAATCATTTTTTGCCAAATACGATTCTATAATATTTTTTTGCTCAAAAATATCTAAACCACACACTAAACTACAACCCCTAACTCCACGCATAAAATAGGGAATATAAATCCTTCTAGCATGATATCCCATTCCTATTATCATTATTCTCATGGCTCGATAGGAGAAATAAATCGACTCTTAAATTCCATAAAAGCCTTTTTATTATTATCTTTTTCTAGCGTCTTCTGGGCTTCATCGTAAGAACACCATCTGTAATCGTCGTGCTCATTGCCCAATTCAATATCAATAGTATCGGGCAATTCAACCCCGAAAACATATTCGCTTATCTGAGTATCTTTATTTTTCACCCATGTAAACTGATAAAACATATCAGTTATGGAGATAATCTGATTCTTATTTATATTTATCTCTTCCTCAAACTCCCTATAAATACATTCTGTGAGTGATTCATTTGACTCTAGCGTTCCCGTGATCGGCTGCCAAAATCCTCCGTCTTCCGGAATCCTTTTTACTAGTAAAAATTTTATTTCGCCGTCTTTCCTACAAAATGGTATCCCTTCAAATTTAATTGGTAATTTAAAAATATTCATTTAATTTTTATTAAATTATTTTAATTATTCATCCTCTAATACATCTTTCAGATCGGGTATTTTTTCTGACAATATTTTCATAATTTCCTCTTGAATTTCTTCAAGTGTTTTTGTAGCATTTATCTCAATAACCCTATCTTTTAAATTATTGGGTATAAAATCTTTTGCGTCTTTATACCAATCAGATTTTTCTTCTATAAGTTTTCTCCTAAATTCATATTTGGGATCACTCTTATCTAGTCGTAATAATAATGTTTCCTTATCTGCTATAAAATTAAATAAAATATCGGGACACACCATTTCAGCGGTAATAACCTTTCCCTTCTCCCCAGCGTTATCTGGATATAAATTAATTCTTCCTGTTTCATTTTCAGATTCTCTCGTTATCATCGTTTCAGATAAAATACTGCGATCAACTAATAAAAAAGCAATCTTAGAGCTACTCTCTTTTAACATGTTTGGTAAAACTCTATCTCTAAAAACTATTAATTCCCTAGCCAATCTGTACGAGCTTTCGTTCCAATCTTTTATACTCGATCCCTCTCTTCTTAATAGTGGGAGTTTTTTCGTCCACCAATCTGATATCGGATCTCCAATATGCTCGCCTTCATTTGGCCTGGTTCCGGATCCCCTAACAATAATAAAGGGAATTTTAAGTTTTTCTAATTTATTTTTAAGCAATTCTATATTTGTTCCTTTTCCCGATCTATGCGATCCCTCAAAGCCTATAGAAAATACTTTTGGATTTTTCATTTTTTAATTAATTTTCTAGATGTAGCATAATAAATAAACTCTTAATATTTAATATTTTTATAACTTTACCATATTGTATTTCAAATAATTATACAATGCAACTATTACTCTTATATAATGCAACCTCAAATTCTTGTAGAAATATGAATTTTCCCATATCATTTATTAAATAATTATTAACCGCCTATACTATGAAAAAATTACGTCTTTTGGCAAGGGTTATAACATACGACAAAAATAACGGTAAAATCCTTCTCGTAAAAAATAACGGGATGAGTTTTTGGTACGCTCCTGGTGGCGGTTGGGAATATGAAAATGAAAATATTTTAGAATGCGCAAAACGAGAGGTTCACGAAGAAACTGGTTTACATGTAGATATTAAAAAGATGCTCTACGTACAAGAATTTCATGATTCGGCTGAATCAATTTTATTTGAAACATTTTGGCTTGCCGAGCCTAGCCATGAACAATCTTTAAATTCAAATCATATTGATCTCGATCCAAATGGAAATGTTGAAACTGCGCAGTGGTTCAACAAAGAAGAATTACAAGATCTTAAAGTTTTTCCAAAACGATTAAAAAACACTTTCTGGGATAATATCGAATTAATGATTATCGGAGAGGATACATTTATAGGCGTAAGCTAGATTTCTCCTCGATTCAGTCGCTCCCGGCAAATTTGCAATCCTTTTTTATCATCATCAAATTTCATCATTTCTATCGCCTCTTTTTCTATAAACAATATTTTTGATAATTGTAGTATTTTCTGATATAAATCTAAGCTTGATACTCATTATCGAGAATACTCATAATCACATCGTCTTGCCATTTTCCGCGCACGAAGACGGTTTCTCTCTCCACACCCTCTTTCTTGAACCCGGCTTTTTTATAGCTCTTAATTGCTCGCTTATTATATGCGAGCACTCTTAAATCTATCCTGTGAAAATTTAATTTACGAAATGCATGACAAAGGACCAATTTAACAGTCTCTGTTCCAAGGCCCTTACTGACATAATTTTTATCAAAAATACCTATTGCCATTCTTGCTCTTCTGTCTTTATTATTTATCTGATGTAAAAAAATGTCACCTATGCACTTGCCGTGATGTTCAATAACCCAGCTAAAACCCTGTCTACTTGCATGGCCATCAAACCAATCAACGCCGTCTTTTATTGAAAATTGCTTTTTATTTTGCTCATCTCCATACATGAATAAAAACTCGTCCACCCTACCGCAGGAAACCCTATCGCGGATATCGGATTTACGAACCTTTCTTAAAATAATATCTTGACCAACTAATTTATTTATTTTCATTATCTCAATATTTTTGATTTAAAAAATTGTTCCTGAAAATAAGTTGCTTTTCTGATTCCTTCATCAGAAATATTATCGATATTTTCCGAAATAATCACTAATTTATCATCGTCATCATTGAGACAATGAATTACGGCTATGCATTTACCGGTGAAATCCTCTACCGGCTTATCAACTCCCAAAACATAAGCATCGATTTCCTCGCCGTCGCCGCTTATAGTATCTGGCACATAACCATAATTTACCTCATATTTAAAGCCGTGTTTAGGGTGCAAGCTACCGAGCGGACGATCGATTTTTACGCTAACTATTTTATTCAAATAATCAAATAATTTATTTTCCATCTTTTTTTAAGTTATTGATGATTATTTTTTAAGTGCGATTCTATTAAATAAACTTTAATTTTATCTTTTTCTCGTCCAGATTTTAGATAAAACTCCAATTCTGATTCCAGGGACATGCAAGGGATTTGAATGTCTTCCTTTTTTATCGAAATAATGTATTTTTTAAAATCCATTGACCTCAAGGGATTACCTTGGGTGCTCGTAGCCTGAACTTCGACGCTTCCGATTACAAATCTAACCTCATTCCATTGCCCATGATCTGCCTGAACAACAGGACTACTAAATATTCCCCCTATTTTATATATTCCGGATTCATCTGTCAAAATATCCAGATCATTTGGCGACACATCAATGCCCTGAACAGAAAGATTAAAGGTGCCAATCAAAGCAAAATCCACGCCTTTTAACCTTTCAATTAAAATCTTTAAAGCGCTAAAAAAATTATTATGAGAATTTATCATTTTTTATTTTCCATTGAATTCTATCTATCAAACCAACAATAAATACGCACAGCGACCCTTGCCTAATACAATTTCTACTGATATTATTTCATATACTAAAAATAATCAACACTCGCATGAGTAAACAAGCCATATCCCGCGAAGCGGTATATCAAGTATTAAAAGATTATATTGAGCAATATAAAAATAATCCACTCCATGCGATTACCGCTTTTTTGATGCCGGCTATCGGATCAATTTTAATATTTTTCATCCCTCCTCTCATCATTGCAAAGATCGTCAATATATTTGTCGCTCAAAATTACATTTCTCTCGATTTAACTTATAACTACATCGCTCTTCTTGGCGGATCATGGCTGCTTGGAGAGATACTCTGGCGCATTGGACTGCATTCCATGATTAAAATCGAAACAGACGGCATGAACGATCTGGCCAAGAAATCTTTTCGCAAGCTCAGCGAACGTGATTTTGATTTCTATACCGATAATTTTGTCGGTTCATTGACCAAAAAAGCGCTGGCTTTCTCGGGAAGATTTGAAATGTTTACCGATACATTGAATTTTGGCATCATGAATGGAATCATCCCGATGTTGTTTGCGTCAGTTATTCTGTGGTACTACTCTTTTTGGTTCCCTGTGATTTTAATTACTTGTTTGATAATCGCTGCCGCAATCGCGGTACCCATTATCCGCAACCGCTCAAAATTGGTCGCGCTCAGGCACGAAGCGCATAGCAAAATGTCGGGTAGATTGTCTGATGCGATAATGAATATGTTTGCCGTCAAATCATTCGCAAAAGAAAAACAAGAGCTCGATATTTATGGGAGACATATTGATAACTATACCGCCAAATTTAAAGATGCCGCAAATTACCACAATCTGAAACTTGACGCCGCAATATCTCCGATTTACGTATTGACTAATATAGTCGGATTAATTTCCGCTATATTTTTCGCGCAAAGATTTAATTTGCAAGCTGGCACAATAATTGTGGTATTTTCTTATTATGCTCAAGTTACGAGATTTTTTTGGGAGTTTAATAAAATTTACAGAAATATGGAATCATCCGTCGGAGAAGGAGCAGAATTCGCTCAATTATTTATTGATCCACCATCAGTGCAAGATGCCTCGGATGCAAAAGAATTAAAAATTATTAATGCCGATATTGAATTCAATAAAATTAATTTCAATTATGGCGAAAATCAATCCAAAGAAGAATATTTTTTTAATGATTTTAATTTGCACATCAAAAGCAAAGAAAAAATTGGCTTAGTCGGTCCAAGTGGCGGCGGAAAGACAACCGTCACTAAATTAATTTTAAGATTTATAAATCTACAATACGGCAATATTACAATTGACGGCCAAGACATCAGCAAGGTTACGCAGAGTTCTCTAAGAAAAAGCATTGCTTATGTACCGCAAGAACCATTGCTTTTTCATCGTTCCCTATTTGAAAATATCGCTTACGGGAACGAGAAAGCCACGAAAGAAGAAGTTATAAATGCAGCCAAGCTAGCGCATGCTCACGAATTCATAGATAAATTGCCTCATGGCTACCAAACATTAGTGGGCGAACGAGGGATTAAATTAAGCGGTGGACAAAGACAACGCGTAGCGATAGCTCGCGCCATACTCAAAAACGCGCCCATTTTAGTTCTGGATGAAGCGACCAGCTCTCTGGACTCGGAATCAGAGAAATATATCCAAGAAGGATTGTGGGAACTGATGAAAGACAAAACGGCGATAGTCATCGCGCACAGATTGTCAACTATAAAGCACCTGGACAGAATAATCGTATTGGAAAATGGCAATATTAGCCAAGATGGAACACACAACGATTTAATCAAACAAAAAGGAATTTACGCAAAATTGTGGAGCCATCAATCGGGAGAATTTCTATAATTTCATCTACTTTATTCTTTTTTACACAAATCTTTTTATGCCATCAGGATAAAAATGGCTTCCTCGCAAGACATCGACACCCTCCCATATCGCATAAGAGCTATCATTATCTAAAATTCGTATCTCTTTTTCATTATATAGCGATTCTTTTATTAAATCAGCGCTATAAATCATCACTAATTCGTGTCCGGTATTTCCTTCGTATGTAAATATATTTTCTACAACTCCCAGAGATTTTACATTATCTATTTCTGACTCGAATTCCTCCATAAATTCTCTATGTAAAGCCACGACCCCGGTTTCTCCAAACTCAATACCACCACCAGGCAATCGATAAAATTTTTCATTCTTTTTACTGTCGAATCCTACTTGAACCAATACTTTATTATCTTTTTTAACAATAGCTAACGCCAACGGCCTAATACGATTATTTTCCATAAATTTTATTTATTAAGAATTATTTTTCAAATACTTTGCAAGCCTTTTCCAACTATTGTAATTTATCGGATTAGACCAAAAATTAAAATATTCATCATCAGGCCATTCAGACAATGATTTTGAATAACCAGTTGGAATAAAAAGAGAATCTATCCATCCGTAATCTTTTCTGAAAATTGTCTTACTGGACCTCTTTGCAATACTACCATCAAAATAACATACAAAAGTCTTTGGCTTCTTACCTGACTCACAATAAGCGAGACAGTCACGCCAAACAGCTCGCCCATTCTTTTCATTTCTCATTAAACTGAGTAATCCATTCGCTGATAACCATTTATTTATATATTTAATAAATGGCCCCGGGAAACCCTTAAGAGCCTCAATGTAGCAACCGCCATCTGATACAACCACAGGTTTTTTCAGTGCATCCGCGGCCCATCTTGCAGAAAACGCGGCGATTTCTTTAACTGATTCACTTTGGATTTCCGGCGTTTCTATATTTTTCTGTATCAAATTAAAATCACTATCAACAAAAAATCTTTTAGCGATTTCAAACTTATATTTATTCCCTGTGACAAATGTTATTTCTTTTAATGTTTTTTCATTGTTTTTACCTTATTCATCTCTACTCACCTATAAATCCATGGCTTTGTTGCTGCCATAATTTATAATAATAACCTTCCTTTTTCAATAAATCAGAGTGCGTACCTTCCTCCGCCATTTTACCCTTATCAAAAACTATAATGCGATCCATTTTTTGTATCGTGCTCAAACGATGAGCTATCACAATAGTCGTGCGTCCTCGCATTAAATCATCAAAAGAATCCTGAATGTATTTTTCAGTTATTGAATCGAGAGAGCTGGTTGCCTCATCAAGTATGAGAATTGGCGTATTTTTGATCATGGCTCTGGCGATGGCGATCCTTTGTCTTTCCCCACCGGAAAGCTTAATCCCTCTCTCGCCGACATAAGTATTATAACCATGAGGAAATCCCTGAATGAATTCATGCGAATGAGAGCGTTTAGCCACATTAATCATATCCTCCTCATTCGCATTCGGATTAGAGTACAACATATTCTCTTTTAATGTTCGATGAAAAAGTATTGGATCCTGCGGCACGTAGGCAATTTGCGAACGCAAGTCATCCTGTCTTAAATTAGCGATATTTTGGCCATCAATCAAAATTTCTCCGCTGTTTATATCGACAAATCGCAATAAAAGTTTGGTCAGAGTTGTTTTTCCGGAACCAGAATGTCCAACCAATCCTATTTTCTCTCCAGGCGCGATATAAAGCGACAAATCGCTAAACACTGGATTACTTTTTTTATAAGCGAAAGAAATGTTATTGATTTTTATTTCCCCTTTTTGTATTCTGCAATCTTCCGGATTTTCAATATCTTTAATCTCAATCGGCTTTTCAAAAATATCCACCATTTCTTGCGCTTCTGCGACAGCGCGCATAACTCTTGTCATATTGCGGCCAATATTCCATACCACATCAAATGATGTAAACACATAGATTTGCATTAAAATAATGACTCCCGCCGAAATCGTGCCGTTGATCCAGAGATAAACAGCGACAAACATACTGACAAATTCAAAAAAAGCGATGAAATATCCCTGAAACAGAAATTGTAAATTCTGAAAATACCAAGCCTGTCTTCGCCTTTTTTCTTCTATATCAGTCGCCTCGGAAAAATAAGAAATTTCCCTATCTTGCGAAGAAAACATCTTGACATTTAATATATTCGTGAGAATATCCGCTAAAATGCCCGTAACTTTTGAATTTGCCTCTGCAGTCAATAAATCTTTTTTAAATTTTTTCTTTACAAAGATAACAATAACTAAAGCATAAATAGCAACCCAAACAAACAAAATCGCGCCCAAAATCCACGAATAGTAAACTAATACCGCAAAAGCAAAAACAAGGCGCAGGCCGCTCATCCACAAAGCAAATACAATATTATCATGCATCGTTTCAAAAGCGCTTACATAGCGCCTCATTTTAGCGACCAATGATCCTGAAAAAACACCTGAAAAAAATTCGTATGAATGGCGCTGAAGTCTCGCGAGCGCATCATCAGTAATGTCTTTCAACGCATGACTTTGAGAATACGCCATGGCATAATCGGCTATTCTATAAAATACATTAGCGACAACTAAAACACCGCCGAGCATTAATACTGTTTTTATGAGCATCGCTGATACCAATTCCGGCGCCGAAGCATTTGTTATAGTATCAATGATTTTCTTATAAATAAGAGGCACTCCTATACTGCCCGCCGCCACCGCTAAAGCATAAGAAACAAACACGAGAATCGCGCTTTTTTTATACCTTTTTATATGTGGCCAATAATATTTGAATATTAATTTAATGTTCATTTTTTAAACAATTTTTTATGATTTCGGGATGAAATATTTGCCTGTTATTATAGTAATTAATTATACATATTATAAAACGCTTTACCAGCATGCATTTTATAAACTGCTAAACATTCATCTATCTTCAGTGCCCAAATAAAAACGGCAATATTTTTTATCTTGCCGTTTTTTAAATTTTATATCTTGTCTTTAATCATTATCTTCATCAAAACAAGCACTCCAACCCCTGGATGGCTTTGGCCTTATTTCTTTATTGCATTTTCGGCAAAAATATTTGCCATCATCATACTCAACATTTTCTCCGCAAGCACAAGTAATATATCCTTTCATGACTCGACCTCCTTATATTTTTAAAAGAGCAACTAAAAAAACCTCTCGTCCTTTTACCCGAATTAAAAAATTCAGACAAAAGGACGAGAGGCTTCAAGACACTATCCCGTGGTGCCACCCTTTTTCAGGAAACAAAAAAGCGCTTACGGAAGCGCCAATTAAATTTCCGCTCATCGACTCCATCTTTACAGACGACATCGATTACCCCATGATTACGGAGGAAACCGGGCCTTCACTAACGCAAAGACCATCTTTTCGCTATTAAGCGAGTAAATCAGACCCAACCCCGGATACATCCGGGATCTGATTTGTAGATTTTGTAATTTTCAAGAACATTATAATCTTATATCTTATATCGTTATTTTGTCAAGCGTTATCATCTTTTTTACGCTCTCCCCAAAACCCTGACAATAGAACAGTATCTTTTTACTTCTTTAAGAGCCTCTGTCAAATCAGCGCTTTCGGGCAAGCTCTCGACTTCAAGAAAAAAATAATACCCCCACCCATCGGCATCGGATCTTCTTGAGTAAAGTTTAGATAAGCTCAATCTTTTATTTGCAAAACAATCCAAAATATCACGCAACACTCCACAACGGTCATAAACCGCCAAGATAACAATGGTCTTATCAGCCTTCAACACCTTGCTTATGTCAGGCACTTCTTTTTTTGCTAAAACATAAAATTGCGTTGTATTTATTTTTTTATCTTCTATATTTTCAACCAATAATTTTAAACCGTATTTTTTGGCAGCTGCACTGCTTGCTATAAATGCCACCTCTTCGTCCTCTGTAGATAAAATGGCTTTTACGGAGCTCGATTCCGCCTCCAATTTTGCATTGGGGAAATTTTTGCTTAGCCAATTACGAGATTGCGCGATTGGCTGAGCATGAGATTTTATAACTTTTATCTTTGACAAATCGTTAGTCCTGCCCAATAAACACAAATGAATCGGGAGGTTGTACGATCCCACTATTCTCAATGGATATTTGATTAAATTGTCGAGTGTTTCTTGCACCAATCCCTCTGTTGAATTCTCTATCGGCACAACACCAAAATCAGCATCTCGATTGTCTATTATTTCAAAAACCTTAGCGATTGTCGGAGCTACTATCCAGGAGGAATCCCTTGAAAAAATATTTATTGCTGCTTGATTAGAAAAAGTCCCCTCCGGCCCCAAGTAAGCAACCTTGCTGCCACTCTTTAAAAAATTTATTTTTCCGGAAAACTTTTTTATCTCAATCGGCTGTTTATCCATTAGAGAAATAATCTCAACGGATTTTGCTTGGGCAACGGGAATAAAATTCTCCATAAAAGAAGATGCCTCCTTAAAATCTTGAATAAATTTTTTCTTATTCTTCTTTTCAATATAAGAAATAAATTTTTGGGTTTCTTTTAAGTATTGTCTGGCTATTTTCATAAAAGCAGGATTTTCCATCTCTAGGTCTGCATAAAGCTCCGGGCTTCCTCCTAAAACGCGTCCAACCAACATACTTTGAAGCCTAAATACTGGCGTTGAGTAAACATTGGATATATCGAACTTTTGATCCTGTATTGTTTTTGCAAATATTATATTAATAAAATGGGTCAAAGCCTGCACAACAGCCATTTGACTATCGTGATTTTTGGGATCAGTAAATACTACCCTGGCCCCATTTTCTTCAAAAATCTTTTGTAAAAATCTTACCCAACGATTTTCTCTGCCCTGACAGAATACAACAATTTGCGACTTCAAGCTGGGAACCAACGGACCGAATAACGGATGAATACCTAAAACTCCACATCTACTTTTAGATTTCATCATTTCTTTCATCGACATTTCCTTTACTGATGTAAAATCACAAAGCAACGCGTCTGGACGCACAAAATCTCGAATTTCTTTTATGATTTTTTTGGTCTCAGAAATGGGGACGGAAACGATTATTATATCCGATTTTTCCGTTAATTCTTTTGCTGTTAGCTCAGTTTTTCTGCCCGATATCAAAACATTGAACCCCTTATCTTCAAAAAAACCCTTAAACCAATTGCCAAATCTTCCAGTTCCGCCGATTATTCCTATGACCGGTTTTTGATTTTTCATTATCATTATCTCAATTATGAGATTTAACTTTAACCTTTTTAATGATTTTATGTTTTTGCCTTACTGATTTGATAATTAAATTAAAAATTTTATCCACCACATTTTTATCAATTCCTAATTCTTTTGCCCATAATCTTCTTTCTGTGAACATTTCCTGCTCCCTGACGGGGTCTTTTACCGGCAAATCATATTTTGCCTTATATTCTCCCACTTTTTCGGTTAATCTGAAGCGCTCAGCCAGAACAAAAATCAATTTTCTGTCTATTTTATCTATATTTTTTCTGAATTTTTTTATGCTTTCAACTTTTGTTTTCATATTTTATCATATCCTACTTAACCATTTATCATATTTTTTAATTTTTCCGCGAACAATCTCAAAATATATTTTTTTAAATTGCGCAGTAACCTCGCCTTCTCCCCCATTGCCGATTTTTATTTTATCTATTTGCCCTATGGAGTTTATTTCAACGGCTGTACCAACAAAAAACGCCTCATTAAATTTACCGTTGAACCAAATATATTTTCCACTGTCCATGGGCATCTTATTAAAATGATGTATGAAATTTACCTTATTTAAAATATTTTTACAATAAAATCAATTGGAAATTAATAGCCACTCGGTCTGGACATCGCCCACTATTTGCCTTAAAATTTATACAGTGCTGTTCCTTTATATAAACCAACACAACACCAAATACAGCCACGGAGGTCCCGATGAAGATACTGAATGTATTCTTTGCGATCTTTTTGTTATTTCTAGTTTCCGGTTGCGCATTCTTGATGCCGTCAACAACAACGAAAACAAATTCTCCATGGGAAGACTACGCTAGTATCAAACAAGTATTTGATACGATAAAGCCATACCAGACTACCATGGAAAATCTCAAAGAAATGTCCATTAATCCTTACGTGACGCCCAATACGCGCATCATCAACGCTCTGACAATCAAAGACATGTTCACAGACAATAAATTGGTGCCGACGGACAGTCTGCCGGACGGAATAAAAGATTGCTTCAAAAAAGAAAATTTTGACAGATGCATTGGATTCGAGTATTCATACAAAAACACCAAAGAAAAAGGTGTCGGCAATCTGCCTCTTAGGATGTTTGCCTTCAGAAAAGAAAATCGCTTTACCGGCCACGATGTTAAATTCTATATTTTCCTGAAATACAGCGAGGAGATAAAAAATTACATCGTAGTCTACAAACTAATACCAGAAGGAGATACTGCCGGAAAAGACGAAACGAGAATAGAAAAAAGGCCCCTGGGATTCCTCCAGGAGCCGGCCGACTTTGTGAGGGATCGCATTGTCCCTAAATAAACCCACACCCATCATCTGACAAACAGATGATGGGTGTTTTTTTATTCGCTGGGAATGCGTTTTGATATTTTTATTATTTCATCAAAATTATCATCCGGCGCAGCCTTGTTCTTCTTCTTGTGCCCGCATTTAATGCATTGATGGATGATGCTGTATTCCATGCCTTTTATCTCTATCTCTATCGGCTTCATCATACCGCCACATTTTGCCTCCCTATCTCCCGGGTTAATGTCAACGTGTTTAGACCAAAGGCAAAAAGGACAGTGGTTGGTATACCCACTGCCTTTTGTTTCCTTGCCGCAATTCTCACAAACAAAATCTTCTACTTTTTTTACGAATTTACCGCTCATATTTTGATTAATAGCTACAGAATACCGCCGTTGAGATGACTGTTGTCCAGAGACCCTCTTTATTGCCATGAGCAGTT
>CAYHBU010000002.1:0-29723 GCA_964354925.1 uncultured Candidatus Saccharibacteria bacterium
ATTGTTATCTTCGTGCGCTTCCCAGCTCAATTTATATTCGTTTTTTTCTACTTCTTCTTTTGTTTTTTGCCATAATCCGTAAACATCATTATTTTGTTCCAGTTTATGGAAAAATTCCTTTTTAATATTTTCGTGAATCGCTACGTCTTCTGCAGGCTGAGCGTCCACAAGATATGATTCGCTATAGCTTTCCACAAAATGCCTATTTTCTTCCCTGATTATCTTTAAGATATTTTGGACCAATCTTTTTTCATGAGATCCGCCAAATTTTTCCGCATGATGCAAATCTTTGGTCTGTTTTTTATAGGCTATATAGGCATCGATCGAGCTTTGTGGAAATCCTAATAAACTGCCAAGCACCATATCGATGCCTACGCTTGCATCAATATTTTTTTCAATCCAAACATTCAAATCGTCAACCTCGCTAAAAGGTATCAAAGCCTCTAGTTTTTGAGACCTCAACACCAATAATTTAGGGTTATAAATATAAGCATGGAACATCCCGTCAGGGTGACTCACATCCGCAATCTTGAGGCCGATACTTTCAAGTCTCAACTTGAAATCTCCAAGGTCATATTGCTCAATAAGATTTTTCGGTAATTCAAAATCTGTCGCCGGCTTTACTCCGCCAAGCACCAGCAAAAAATCTTCTCTCGAGAAAATAGTCTTTGCAAAAATATCTCCTCCAGATATTAATTCTGCAAAATTTTCAGACATCTTATCCAGGGACTTCAACCGCAAAGTAGCTTCCTGAATTTCAAACTTATCTTTCGAGTTATTATTTTGTAGGGCATCTGAAATCATGTTATAATTTGGCAAGTAAGCAATATAATCTAAATAAATATATGGTGGAATTCATTAAAAAATATAAACTCCAGATTTGCCTTGTTGCTATTTTAATTATAGCAATATTTTTCCGTTTCTACAAAATAACCGTAATGCCTCCTGGACTTTATCCGGATGAGGCGATGAACGGTAGCAATGCTCTTGAAGCTTTGGCCACCAACGATATGAAAATATTTTATCCGGAAAATAACGGTCGCGAAGGACTCTTCATAAACATCCAGGCATTTTCTGTGGCTTTCTGGGGCAACGAGCCATGGGCGCTCAGATCAGTTTCCGCATTTTTCGGATTACTTACCGTGCTAGGATTGTATCTGCTTGCTAAAGAGCTTTTCACGAGACTCCAAATCTCCAAACTTCAATCATCAATTACCGAGCAAATCCCAGATTCCAAATTCCAGATTCCAAATTCAGCCACAATCATTGCGCTCTTATCTTCATTTTTCATCGCTACCAGCTTTTGGCATATCAATTTCTCTCGCATCGGATTCCGAGCCATCACCGTTCCTTTTCTGACGACATTTTCTTTCTATTTCCTGTTCCGCGGATTCAGACGAAAAAAAATACTGGACTTTGTCTGGTCCGGTATTTTTATGGGTCTTGGCTTCCATACTTACATCGCTTTCAGGATAGTCCCTTTTGTCGTCATTGCCGTATTAATCCTCAAATTGATAGAAATCATCAGATCAGCAGATCTAAGCTCACGCAAGGAAGACATTAAGACATTCTTCTCTCAAGTAATCATCTACGGAGTCTTTGCATTGCTAGCCGCCTTGCCTATATTTTACTATTTTTACGCCCATCCGGAGGATTTTGTCGGCAGAGCCGGACAAGTTTCGATATTCGCCTCCGAAAACCCCATTCAGGAGCTTACAAAAAGCGCTTTCTTGACCATGGCGCAATTCAATCTAGTAGGAGACCATAATTGGCGCCATAATTTCTCCGGTGCACCTCTACTTTTTTGGCCCGTCGGGATATTTTTCCTTGTCGGCATATTCATTTGCCTGAAAAAATGCTTTAAATTTATTTATCAATTCACCCGTAAATTCGCTCACAACCCACTGCCAATCGAGCATGCTTTCCTACTGATTTGGTTCGCCGGTATGCTAGCGCCGTCAATCCTAAGCACTGAAGGATTGCCTCATGCCCTAAGATCCATCGGGGCCATTCCTCCTAGCCTTATCTTCGCCGGCATCGGAGCTTTCAGTATCTATAATTTTTCAGAAAAAAGAATTTTCAGATATTCTGCTAACAAAAAATTGGCGTTTGCGATTTATGCAATAGTCCTAGTTGCGATAGCATTTTTTGGATTCAAAAGATATTTCATCGACTATGCCAATAGTCCAGATATCAAGGGAGCCTTTTCTGACAACTTCGTAAAGATTGGTAGGTTCGTCAACACGCTACCCAAGGAAATGAACAAATATATCGTAGTCAATGCTGGTGGCACACTCGTCAATGGCATACCTATGTCGACTCAAACGACAATGTTTATCACTGATAGCTTTAGACAAGCAGATCAACTAGACAAAAAAATATATTATATCTTGCCGACAGAGGTAGAAAAAATTGATTTTGATAGTGCATCCACCTACATGATCGTACCGCTGGAGCGCGACGAAGAGCTATTGAGACAAATAAAGATTTATGCCCCTGGTGAATTAGTTGATGAAGATAATTTTTCGTACATAATAAATAAATAACTAGTAAATAGCGGATAGCACTCAGTAATTAGCAATTAAAAATCGATTGCGAATCACTGATTACTACCTGCTTCGTATCTTATGTTTGAACGAAAGCTTTCGAATATACTGGCTGCCCTCATTTTGGGCCTCATGTTCATCTTGGCTGTTGCCAGCTCGTGGAATGATGCAGCGATAATGGACGAGTCGCCGCATGTCGTATCTGGTTATTCATACATCAAATACAAGGATATGCGCCTGAACCCGGAACATCCTCCTCTGATCAAGGATCTTGCCGGATTGCCACTGCAATTCTTGGGTCTCAATTTTCCCGACCAAGGACCTGAATGGAAAGACAACCTCAATGATCAGTGGGTTATGGGCACGAAATTCCTTTACGAATCAGGCAATGATCCTGACAAAATAATCTTTTGGGGACGTATGGGCCCTATATTCGTAATGCTTCTCCTGGGATTTTATGTTTTCAAATGGTCTCGTGAAGAATTTGGCGATAAGACTGCATTGATGGCGCTCACCCTTTATGCGTTCTCTCCGACTATTCTCGCTCATGGAAGATTTATCACTACCGATGTTGGTGCAGCAGCAGGTATTTTCATCTCTCTTTATTATTTTGTCAGATTTTTGCGAGACAAAACTCCCAAAACTTTCGCATTTGCATCCTTGTTCTTTGGGTTTGCAATACTTGCAAAATTTTCAACATTCTTGCTAATTCCATTCTTGGGACTATTGGCACTGCTTTATGGTTATGTAAAATCTGATGCTAATTTCAAAACCAGGATTTGGGAATCTTTCAAGCATGGTGTCGCCAGTGTTTTAATTATGACTGCCGGATTCATTTTCGTAGTTGGTCCGGTTTATCAATACCATGTATGGAACTATCCGCCAGAAAGACAAAAGGCGGATACCCAAACCACCCTGACTTCTTATGGTAATCGCCTTTTAGCAGACAGCGTTATTTGGATGGCAGACAAGCCGGTTATCAGAGCTTTCGGACAATATGCTTATGGTTTCTTGATGGTGACTCAACGCGCCACTGGCGGCAACACCACATACTACATGGGCGAGGTGTCAGCGGCGGGATGGAAAAGTTATTTCCCGGTAGTCTATCTCATCAAAGAACCTCTCGCCAAACACCTGATGATATTGATCGCTCTTTATGGATTCTTCAAATTATTTATCGCCAACACCAGAAAAAGACGCGAAGAACCATCTATGTTCACAGCACTCAATCATTGGGCGAAAAACAACATCCATGAAGTGGCAATGCTCGGATTCATCGCCTTTTATTGGCTCGTAACAATGCGCAGCAACCTGAATATCGGCGTTCGTCACATCATTCCGACATTCCCGCTGGTCTACGTCTTGATTTCTGCAGAAATAAATAAGTGGGCAGTGCTAAAAAATGAAATAATAGATCCGACAAAGATTCCGTTTTCGGCCGTTAAAAATGTCATCACTTCTCACATGAGGATGTTCTCTCGCTATGCTCTAATTACAGTTTTACTTCTTTGGTATGCGCTCTCAACCGTATTCGTATTTCCGTCATTCCTCGCTTATTTCAATGAATTCGCCGGCGGACCCCAAAATGGCCACAACTGGGTAGTAGACTCCAATCTTGATTGGGGCCAAGACCTGAAACGTCTCGCGCAATTCGCAGACAAAAATCATATCGATAAAATAGGCGTTGATTATTTCGGCGGAGGCTCTCCTTCTTATTTCCTTGGCGACAAATTCGAGTCATGGTCATCATCCAAGGGTCCATATAAAGGATATTATGCCGTATCTGCCACATTCCTTCAAAACGCCCAAGGCAATCCGGCTCCTGGATTCACCATCAAACCAGAAGAAACTTATTCTTGGCTCAAGGGCAAGCAACCAATAGCAACGATCGGATATTCGATTTTTGTTTATAAACTCGACTAACGTCTCGCAACAGTTAATAATTAACCAGCAGCCGTCAAACATCAGTTATCCAATGTTATGAAGATCGCCTTTTTTTCAGACACTTTTCCTCCACAGGTAAATAGTATTTCCATCTCTCTCCTAACACTAGCAACAGAACTCTCAAACAAAGGGCATGATGTTCATATTTTTACCGGTCCAGAAGAAGACAAAGACGTAAACAGCCCACAAATTCCAGACACATTAAAGGTCTACAGAACTTCAGATTTTTTTTCTCACTCATCTAAAAAATCCAGTTCAGAAACAATTCACAGAGATTTCAGGGAGATTCTCTCATTAAGACCTGATATCATCCATGTCCACACCCCATTTTCAGTTGGCAAGCAAGGATTGCGAGCTGCCCATTTATTAAAGATTCCCATCATAGGGTCACACCATACTTTTTATGCCAATTATCGTCGCGGATTCATCGGCGACGATTCGTTTCTGCGTGGCTACTTGATCAAGAAATATATCACCTGGTTTTATAATAAATGCCGACTCGTCATCACTCCTTCGAAATCTATCGCAAATGACGTCACAAGATATGGACTCAAGAGACCGATTTCTATAATTCCAGATCCCGTAAACATAGACAGACTCAGACCCTCTACACAAAAAACGGAATTAAAAAAACTCTGCGGATTACCAGACTTTTCATTGGTATATGTCGGAAGGATAAGTTACGAAAAACGCATACATGAATTATTGAAAGTCTTCGCCCTGCTCTCATCAAAATATCCTAAAATGAGGCTTTCTATAATAGGTGATGGACCAGAAAGGCAGAATCTAGAAAGCTTTGCTAAAAGATTAAATATCAGGGAAAGAGTGATATTTTTCGGTCTACTCAAAGACCAGGCTTTTGTTGATGCAATCGCCGCCAATGACATTTTTATCACAGCATCTGATATGGAAAATCAACCATTGCCGCTCATTGAAGCTATGGCCATCGGCTTACCTCAAGTCGTAGCCAAATCAGCGATTGACGAGTACGTAGAAAATGGAGTTACTGGCCAAGTCACGGAAAAATACAGCTTTATGGAGCTGTCAAAAGAAATCACAAAACTCATAGAAAATCCTGTCCTCAGAGAAAAAATGAGTGAAAACTCTAAAAAATCAGCCCAGAAATACGATGTCAAAAATATAGCCAAAGAATACGAACGGATTTATCTAGATTTTTCCTTAAAGAAAAATCTAGATAATGTCTAATATCTACCTTGGACGAGGTCTTGCAAGTGACATATATCATAACATTTCGTAATCATAGACATACAAACTCAAATAAAGTCCGCCAACTGGCGGACTTTATTTGAGTTTGTAGTACGCTCTGCCATTCACTCGCAAATCTATATATTCTAATAGATTTTTTTGATCTTTAACCTCCTTTTCTAAAACCTCCTTCAACACAAAAAGTTGCCTATTGGGATCTCCTGAAGTATCAAATACGATCTTCCAACCATCAACAATCGCTGTAGCCTCTCTTTGCGCCGGATGATCGAGAATAAACCATTTTATATTGTCGCCTGGAAATATATTCTTAAAATTCTTTCTTATTATTCCTACAAATTCCACAAATTCAGGACTTAAAGCTTTTGCGTTCAAATTGATATCGATGTTCCTTCTATCAAGAATCTTCAGTATCAAAAATCCTTGAGTCTGAGCCGCCTCATCAAAAGCTATCCCATTTTTATCTATAAAAAAACATTTTGACGTCTCTATGTATTTTTCTGTATGATTATTTTTTTCTTGACATAAGATTTCAGAGATTTCTTTTTCCTTGATTAATATCTTAACACTACTGGGATATTTTTTGCTTATCTCGACTTCTTCTATCCTGGGAAATGCTTCCATCATCTTCTTCTCAGCAATCCCCACATCCAATAAATTGATATTATCGTTTTTGAACAGTAAATATTTTTCTTCTCCCGATATAGCATTGAATCCCGTGATAATTGCCCCTGTAACGACATAATCATTTCCGGAAACGGAAATATTCTTGATTTGAAAAAATCTAGAAAGAGTAAAAAAATATACCGATCCCAACGCCACTCCTAAAAAGGCTAGGGCGATAACAACCTTAAAAATGAGGCGCTTTCTGTTTTTTCTCTTAGAAAAACCAAAAGAAGAGTCTTGGTAGCTTTTGCTATAATTCCTTGTTGCCATTGATATTGATTTTAGTAATTGCGAGGCTTGGCATAGGCATATCCGCGAAGCATAACTAGCAGCAAACTTCGATTTTATACTTTATCTTTAATCTTCAATATAAAACCACTCGTTCTTGTTTGTCACGACACCTCAACAAGAAAATCTTTTATTTTTTGATATTATCGAAGTTCTGTTGCCGGGCATATATTTCTGGAGCACCTCGGGCATCTTTATCGAACCATCAGCTTGCTGATTATTCTCTATTATCGCAATGATTATCCTGCCGATAGCAAATGCCGTGCCATTTAACATGTGGGCAAATTTGGTGCCTTTTTCTTGGCCCTGCGGACGATACCTGATATTCAATCTGCGAGATTGGAAATCGGTCGTATTTGACGTCGAGTGAGTTTCACGATAAGTATTTTGGGATGGTATCCAGGCTTCGATGTCGTATTTTGCTACTGCTGGATCACCAAGATCGCCACTACAAATATCCAGCACATGATAAGGCAATCCCAATCCCTGCATCAATTTTTCTTCCATGGATAATAAAAATTTATGCTCATCTTGAGATTTTTCCGATGTCACGATACTGAACATTTCCAATTTATCAAACTGATGCACCCTCAAGATGCCTCTGGTGTCTTTCCCGTGAGATCCAGCCTCGCGCCTGAAGCAAGTAGAAAAACCGACATACCTGACTGGTAAATCCTTTTCTTCAAAAATCTCTCCCATATGCATCGGGCCGATGGATTGCTCTGAGGTGCCCACAAGATACAAATCGTCTTTCTCAAGATGATATATTTCATCACCGCCACGCTCGACATATCCCATTGCCTGCATCGATTCAGGCCTAACAAGAACGGGAGGCACCACTGGCACAAACCCCTCCTTGACCAAAGTCTCAAAAGCATACTGTGCGAGAGCGAACTCCAATAGGGCCCCATCGCCTTTTAGGTAGCCGAATCTTGCCCCAGATACCTTGGCCGCCCTCTCGGTATCTATGATGTCTAGCGCCTCGCCAAGCGCGATATAATCCTTGACCTCAAAGTCAAACTTAGGCTTTTCGCCCACCTCTCGCAACACTTTATTTCCACTATCGTCCTTACCGACAATCACATTGTCCAATGGTGGATTAGGAATCTGTTTCACCATTTTTTCTAAATCCCTCCTAAGGATCTCTTCTTCACCCTCGACTGTCCTTATTTTTTCTTTTATTTCTTTGAGCTGGTTTAATATTTCTTGTTTTTTTGCGGAATCTTTTTCCGATGCTACGCCTTCGCCGATCTTATTCTGCTCTGCACGCAAATTCTCCATATTAATCAAAGCGTCGCGCCATTTTTTATCCAACCCTAAAACCGCATCAATATCTACGGGTGCGTTTTTATCTCTTGAACCCTTCTTAAAAATTTCCGGGTTTTTACGAAGCAAGTCTATATCTATCATATGATTAGCTTATTAGTTTGTCAGCTACTAGCCCGTTAGCTGCTGCCTTGAATCGGCCAACCGCTAATCGACTAATCGCTAACTAACTATTTCTTGTTTAATACTTCGCCGGCAGATTTTCTATATGCACAATAATCACACTCAGGATCAGCCTCTGGCACCTCATCGCTTCCAAGACACTTATGAATATCAAAAATAGTTTTTTCTATCCAACTGTCATCACCCTTATAATCCAACACTACAACATCAAAATCTAATTTACCATCAAATGCCGTCCTATCTGTCTTGCCATTGCAATAAACAAAGTATCCAATATTAGAAACCTTGAATCCATTTTTCCTTAATAGCCATTGATATACTTCCATCTGTCTTTTGTATCCTATTTGCCAATCAGCTTCAAGATTCACTTCTGTTTCTTTGCTTGTCGCCTTGTAATCCACTACAATTAAATCGCCTTTCGGACCGACCCATATATCATCAACGGCTCCGGTGATTATAAAATTGGTAGGTTTATGATGATACCTGACACCGGCAAAATTCTCCCTCCATTCTTTCAGGTCATGATGCTCAAACGGTATCGCATCTATACCATATTTGTCCATGAGCGGGTGACTAGTCTTTTTGGCCCTATGGATATCAAATTCTTTTTTAAGTAATGTATCAACCGCAGAATTCAAAGCAAATGGGAAACCTGGTGGACGATCAACGCCAAGACGCCTATCCACATAGAAACATCTTTGGCAATTTAAAAATACGTCAATCCTAGAACGGCTCAATTTGAATGGCTCATCGCTCTTAGGATTATAAATATTTCTGGTACGTTTTGGATTATAATATTGACTCATTTTAGTGATTATTGCTTTGGTTTCATGGTCGGAAACAACATCGATTCTCTCAATGTCTGCGAATTGGTCAGCATCATCACTAATCTTTCAACCCCTATGCCAAGACCGGCCGCCGGAGGCATACCGTACTCGAGCGCCTCAACAAAATCAACATCCATCCTCTGAGCTTCCTCATCTCCATTGCCTCTTATTTTTTCCTGCTCCTCAAAACGGTTGAATTGATCGATTGGGTCTTTTAGCTCCGAATAACCGTTCATTGATTCCATGCCACCTGCCAAAAACTGAAATCTTTCCACTTTCGTTTGATCATCCGATATTTTTTTCGCAAGCGGCGAAAGCTCGATGGGAAGATTTATCATGAATGTCGGCTGAATAATATTATTTCTGATAAATTCTTTGTAAAGCTCATCGGCTATTTTCCCTTTATGCATCTTCGGATCAAGTTTGAGTCCCCTGCTTTTTGCAAATTCTAAAAGCTCAGATTCTGACATTTTGTCATAATCGATACCCAGATACTCATTGAGCAAATCAGTGAACCGCACCCTTTTATACGGCGCCTTAAATGAAACTTTATTTCCCTTATAATCCATCTCCAAATTTTGACCGGGATATATTTTCTCAACCAAAAATTCCATCAAACCTTCCACCATCTTCATCAAATCATTGTAATCCTGATAGGTGACATAACTCTCAAGCATCGTAAAATCTGGATTATGCGTCGCGTCCATGCCCTCATTGCGAAAACATCTGCCGATCTCATACACCTTTTCAAAGCCGCCAACAAGCAGTCTCTTTAGATAAAGCTCCGGCGCGATGCGCAAATACAAATCCAAATCAAGAGCATTTAAATGAGTTTCGAAAGGCTTGGCCGTAGTGCCGCCAGCCAGCGTCTGCAGAATAGGCGTCTCGACTTCGAGGTATCCGTTTTTATCATAAAATTCTCTGAGGGCTGTGATGATTTTACTGCGTTTTACAAATTTTTCTTTTACATCTTCATTGAGTAATGTATCCAAATATCTTTTGCGATATCTTTCTTCCACATCTGACAAACCATAAAATTCGCTAGGAATAGGCCTTAAACTTTTAGTTAAAATTTTAAAACTTTTAACCTCCAGAGTCTTTTCTCCTCTTTTGGTTATAAATAAGATTCCTCGCACTTCGATAATATCGCCTATGTCAAAAAATCCTGTTACACTATTAAAATCTTCTTCACTGAAATTATCTTTTTTAAAAAGCGCCTGGATATTACCGCTGCCGTCTTTGAGATCAGCAAAAATCAGCGCGCCTTGTCCGCGCATAGCCATGAGGCGGCCAGCCAAGACAACCTCTTCCGACTTCTGGGACAAATTATTAAAATCAGCCAAAGCATCGGCAATTAAAAAATTCCTCTCTGATTTTGACGGATAAGGATTTATGCCTGCCTGCCTCAAACTTTCAAGCTTTTTTATTCTAATTTCACGCAATTCCTCGAGTGATGCCATAAATTTTATGATTATTAACTAACTACTAGTAGTCTACTCAAAAAAACTGATTTAGACAAGAAAAAACGGTCAGCCTGAGGCTGACCGTTTTTATTTTCATTTACTTTTCTCGCGCAATTCCTGACAAGCCTTTTCCGCAAAATCCAGCGCTTCATGCAATATCTTTGTATGTTTCTTGCGGCGATACTTGGGAAAAATTCCTTTCTCTATGGCTTCTTTGTAATCCGGCCATCTATGGTGACGGCTTTGACCCTTTAATTCTTTGGGATATTTAAAATATTCCAAGAGAAACTCATTATGAAGTTCGATGCCTGGAGTAGAACGAAAATAATCCAATCCAGCGCCAACGAAATACGGTCCTGACCAATCCGAATTACCGCCTAACCATGGATGACCGAATAAATCGTAAAACTTATTTGCCTTTTTCTCTTCCAACCCATCCCATAGATTCTTTAATAAATCCCTGAAGTCATCCATTTTTATTTGCGCTATGTCATCAATATCACTCTGCAGAAAAATATAATACATCACAATATCCATGAAATCAGAAAAAAAAATTTCCCCCAGATGGCACTTGCTACGAAAATGCTTGCCTGGACCCAACGTCTTATCATCACTTTCTTGAATCAAATCTACGATAATACTTCTCGCATCTTTTGACATTGCCACACCTCCTTATATAATTTTAACAAGAACTAGATAATTTTCTCGATTGTATATTTTGCCTCGCCCCTTGGAGTCTTCACTTTCACTTCGTCCCCTTTTTTCTTATTAAGAAAAGCTTTACCCAAAGGAGATTCATTTGAAATCTTGCCTTTTGCAGGATCAGCTTCTTCTGAGCCGACGATTGTCAACTCCTGTTCCTTGCCGTGAGATTTTACGACAAAAGCAGAACCGATTTGGATCTCATCTTTATTTTTCGCCTTTCCTATCACTACGGCCTTTTTTATCATTTCTTCTATTTCGGCAATCTTGCGCTCATTGAATTCTTGGGCCTCTCTTGCTTCTGTATATTCTGCATTCTCAGACAAATCACCCATTCTTTTCGCATCATCCAAGCGCTGGGCAATCTCTTGTCTTTTCGCAGTCTTCAAATCTTCTAGTTCTAGTTTTACTTTTTTCAATCCCTCTTCCGAAATATATTCTTTTGATGACATTACACTAAAGCAAAGCGCAAAGTACAAAACGCAAATTATAAATATAATTAGCGATCAGCAATTAGCGATTAGCGATTCTAATAGGTTTAAATTATACCTGATATTTCCCAATAGTCAATCTAGGCGCGCTGCGCTTATTGATTATTTTCTATCCACCATTTAAAGACTTCTCTGGCTATCGGTACGGCCACGGAAGATCCTTCGCCACCACCCTCGACAAGCACCACTAAGGCAATCTCTGGATTTTCATAAGGTCCAAATCCAGAAAACCACGCATGCGTCTTGCCATCAGATCCGAATTGAGCGGTGCCCGTTTTACCGGCCAATTCCATAGGCAACTCGCCAAGCGACCTTGCAGAGCCCGATACGACGGTTTCCCTCATGCCTTTCCGCACCGCTTCTAGATTTTTCTTTTGGATAAAATCTTTCCTGATTATTTTCGAATCAAATCCTTTGACCGTTTCTTTGTCCAATGTAATAGTGCGCGCAACCAGCCGAGGCTGATACAGGATTCCTCTATTTGCCATTACGGAAACCGCACTTGCTATTTGGAGCGGGGTCACCAGCGTATAGCCCTGACCAATAGCGGAATTATAATCATCTCCCATATACCAATTTTCCTTTAATCTTTCTTTTTTCCAATCTTTAGCGGGAATAAAGCCAGACGTTTCACCTGAAATATCTACCCCCAACTGACTACCGAATCCGAAAAGTTCTAAATATTTTTTCATGCGTTCTATCCCGAGTCCTTCGATACCCTGATATCCTCCGCCTATCGCATAAAAATAAGTATTCACCGATTGAGCGATAGCTTTTGATAGATTGACTAGGCCATGACCGCCATCTTTCCAATCTCGAAAAACAAAGGCAGTCTCCGGGTTATTGCCTATCACAACACTACCAATACTCAGCACCTCACGTTCTGGAGTTATCACCTTTTCTTCCAGGGCTGCAACTCCGATATACGGCTTAATACTAGAACCGGGTGGATACTTTCCTGAGATAGCCCTATTAAAAAGCGGCTTCGCCTTATCATTCATCAATATCTGATAATCTTTTGAAGAGATGCCGTGAGAAAAAAGATTGTTATCAAATCCAGGAACGCTAACCATGGCTAAAACTTCCCCGCTCCGGGGATTCATAGCAATCAAAGAAGCTCCCAGATCGGTATTTTTTTGCGCTTCCTCCAAAAGTTCATAAGCTCTTTTTTGCAAGTTGGCATCAATAGACAAGACAACCCCATCACCAATCCTGGCTTCTCTCTCCATATTTTCTCTTAAAATATTATGCCTAGCATCAAGATTGATGACATACCTGCCATTTTCACCCCTCAGAGTATCCTCGTATGAATGCTCGATACCCATCTTTCCAATATAGTCCGTCGGCAAATACCCGCTTTTATCCCTAAGTTCTTTATTGGAAATTTTAGCGGCATAACCGACGACATGAGAGAACATTACGCTATCCTTGTAATCCCGAACTGCATTTTTTTCTACTTTTATTCCCTGGAAATCATTGATCTTAGACTCTAAAAGCAACGCGATATTCTTGTCTAGATTCTCCTTCAAAATAACTGGGGTGATGGACATCCTATCTATGCCCTCTATTACCACTTTCAATTCATTAGCTGACACACCTATAGTATCGCTCAAATTCTTGATTTGAATGTCCAAATCTTCCATGCTTATCGGTAAATCTTTTGGTATCGCGACCACATCAAAACTCGGCTCATTCGTCACCAATGGCTGCATATTTCTATCGTAGATGATGCCTCGAGGAGCTTTTATGCTCTGTATCCTCGTATTATTATTTTTGGCTTGTAGTGCGAATTTTTCTCCCAATGAATATTGCAGGTAAAAATCATAGGTGAACATTATGAGTCCGGCCACAGATATTGAAAGTGCCAGCAATTTAAAATTATCAAAGCTAATTGGCACCTCCAACCTTGAATCAACTAACTCGCCAGATATAGAATCCTGTTTTATCTTAGCATCAAAAAAAATCTCTTCCGGTTCGATGTAAGATCTTTGACTTCTCGAAATGATATATTTTTTTTGTCGATTCCAAGATGACATATTATTTTTTTTCCAAACTATATAAATATTTTTTTAATGGGAAATGCAGGATGACCGCCAGTAACAAATTTAAAACGATAGTAATCAGTGCTGCAACAATAAAGCTCTTATCAACATGCAACAATACATCGCTCTCAACGTCCCAAATATCAATAATCTTCAATCCTGACATCGACAACACAAAATAAACTACCGAAGCGATGGCCGTTCCAAATGTCGCTATTGCAAAATTAGCCTTTCCGAAGATATTGCGTGCCATAAAATGAGTTGTGGCAATCGCTACCAAAAAACTGACGAGCAGCACACCGAATGGATAGCCAGAGTAAAAATCAACCAGCATGGCCGAAACAAATGAGAATATCATCAAATCACGAAAATCAAACATATAAAAAGCAAAAAAAACTGCTGCAACAAATAATACATTGGCAGATGATCCATAAAAATAAAAATATGGCAAAACCGATATTTGGACAATAAATAAGGCAATCAGTAGAATGCAGTAAAATATAAATTTTGTCATAAACTTTATCTGCTACCAACACAGCAATCCTACCATCTCGTCAAAACAAGCACCTTCTCTAAATTATAAACATCCAACTCCCCGCGCGTGAAAGCCGTTTGGAATAAATTTTCCGGCTTTATCTGAAAATCTTCTACTTGTCCAATCAGGAGACCGGCTGGATAGATACCGTCCTTACCAGATGAAACCACGGATTCTCCAATCTTCAATTCTTTATCTTTGGATATCAGATCGATTGTCAATTTCTTGGTATAATTGCCATTCAGCAACCCGAACACTTCGCTATCCTGTGTCTTGATAGCTATTTTCGTGGTTGGATTAAAAATGGTTATTACTTTTGAAAAATTCTTATCAGCTTCTATAATCTTCCCTATCAAAAATTTATTTTCTGTAATGACTGGCATGTCGATACGGATGCCATCATCAGTCCCCGAATCGATAATCAGATACCCAGCCATATTCTGCATATCCATACCGATGATTCGGCTGGCCTGCCAATCAAAATTCTCTTTCATCTGAAGATCCTTAGCTTTATCCAGAAAATTATTTTCCCTAGCAATGTCTTTCAGGTAAGACAGTTCAGCCATCAATTCTTGGTTGCGATTCTTGAGATTCGAGTTTTCCGAGTAAGTGTTTTTTAAATTAAATGCAAAAGAAAAAATATTCGCAAATTGACCAGAAATTTCCCAGGCTGGCTTTAAAACCGGGGAAAATATAGAATTAAAAAATCCTTTTGGTTTTTCGAGGATTTTATAATGATTTAAAAAAATGATTAAACAAGAAAGTGTTAAGAATGAGAAAAAAATAACGATTTTTGATGGTTTGAAACGCATATTTCAGTCATTGTTAAGAAAGATTAGTAATCCGTTTTGGCCAATACCTCTCTTAGATTATCAAGATCCTCAAGGATAATACCTGTTCCACGAACGACAGCGGTCAGAGGATCCTCGCAGATATGGACAGGCATCAGCGTCTCTTCGGCAATCCTCTTATCAAGCCCTCTAAGTAAACTGCCACCGCCAGCCAACATGATGCCATTATGCATGATATCAGCGACAAGTTCCGGCGGAGCTTCTTCGATGGCTGATTTTACGGTTTCAACCAATATCTTGATTGATTTATCTAGGACGCTCCTTATCTCACGATCATCAACAACCACCTCCTTGGGAAGACCAGATACCAAATCGCGCCCTCTCATTATAGCTTCTAAAGGCTCTGGCAGTTCATATGCGGAGCCGACAGCTATCTTTATTTCCTCGGCCATTTTTTCACCAAGCAATAAATTATACTCGTCTTTCGCATACTGAACGATGTCATTGATCAGCTTGTCACCAGCAATCTTTCTGTTCCTTGCGACTACCATGCCACCGAGAGAAATAATGGCAACGTCAGTAGTGCCACCCCCGATATCCACAATCATATTTCCTTGTGGCTCCTGGATCTGCATACGGGAACCTATCGCGGCTGCCATCGGCTCTTCAATTAGATACACATCCCTTGCGCCAGCATTTTTTGCAGCATCTTCAACCGCTTTTTTTTCCACCTCAGTAATATTTGAAGGGATGCCAATCACCACCCTTGGGCGAGGAAGTATTGTGAACGTTTCTTTATGCACCTTGTCAATGAAAAATTTCAACATTTGCTCCGTCACCTCGAAATCAGAAATAACTCCATCAACCAATGGTCTGATAGCTGATATGTGCGGAGGGGTCTTGCCAAGCATTTTTCTGGCCTCTTTTCCGATTGCAAGCACTTGTCCAGTCTTGTTATTGAGAGCAACCACGGACGGCTCATTGATGACAATGCCTCTTCCGCGAACATAAACAAGAGTATTTGCAGTACCCAAATCTATGCCGATATCCTTTGAAAATGCACCAAGAAATTTATTGATCATAGTATCTGAATTTAAATCCTACTTTGATTTCAGTTTTCCGCCAAGATCTGACAGCTTCAATAGGCTAGATTTCGCCTTTGATCTTTCTTTCCATTCAACACTGCTGACGGCTAATGTTTTTTCGCTGACAACTAATCTTAGCGGTATGCCAATCAAGTCAGAATCAGCGAATTTAGCGCCTGGAGAAACATCTTCTCGGTCATCATACAATACTTCAATACCCAGCGCAAGAAGTTTTTTATACATATCAAGAGCCGTTTTTTTGACTTTTTTATCGATAGATTTGTCCCTTGATGGGATAGCTATTAAGTGAATTTGAAACGGAGCTATTTCTTTGGGCCAGATCATGCCCCTCTCATCATTGCTAACCTCTGCAATCGTTCCCATTATCCTAGAAATGCCGATACCATAACAACCCATAATAATAGGCTTTTTCTGTCCGTCAGTATCGACATAAGATGCTCCCATTGCATTAGAAAATTCAGTTCCCAAGGTAAAGATATTACCGACTTCAATCGTTTTTACATCGATGAGATGCGCATCGCAATTCGGACATTTATCACCCTCCCTCAGATCCGTGATTTCCTTATTTTTTGAGAAATCACCGCTAGGACAAAAAACCACTAAATCTTCACCGCTCGGAGTCTGTACCTGGAACTCATGAGAAAACTCTTTGGAAAATGATCCTCCAGAAGCTTCCGCCACCAAGGCATCCAACCCGCAACGCTTGAAAATCTTCTTATAGGCTTTGATCGCTTTTTGATAATATTCTTTTCTGTCCTCTTCTGACGTATGAAAACTATACAAATCTTTCATTAAAAACTCCCTGCCACGCAAGAGCCCCGCTTTAGCACGAAGCTCGTCTCTGAATTTTGTCTGAATCTGAAATACTGCCAATGGCAAATCTTTATAAGAACTGACATTGCGCCTGATAATGTCGGTTAGAACCTCTTCATGGGTCGGACCAAGAGCTAGCCATTTTTTCTGCTGGTCTTGAAAACGATACAATACATCTAACGACTCCCATCTCTGCGTCTCCTCCCAGAGCTCACGTGGCTGAAGTGCGGGCATCAAGATTTCTTGTTCTGCACCAGTAATACCATTCACTTCTTCCCTGACGATATTTTCTATTTTTTTCATCACTCGAAGACCCAACGGCAAAAACGAATAAACGCCAGCCATTTCTTTATCGATGAAATTACCACGTATCAAAAGCTGGGCATTGATTGCCGTCTCATCTTTAGGTGCTTCTTTTTTAGTTTTTATGAAATATTTTGATTGAAGCATAGTGGTTTATAAACTTAAAAGAATCTCTTTGTTATATCCTTGAATGTTATGAGTAGCATCAGCAAAATCAAAAGCATAAATCCTACGATGTGAGCATATTTTTCAATATTCACATTTACTGGAGAACCTTTGATTTTTTCAATGGCTAAAAATAATAATCTACCTCCGTCCAATGCCGGTATCGGCAAGGCATTGATAATGGCAAGATTGATAGATAAGATGGCTACGAAATTCAAGAGGTAGACAAATCCTAATTTGGCCGTCTGTCCAGTCAAATCGAAAATTCCAACCGGACCCATGACATCGCCTATGACTTTGCCATCCATAATCCAAGTTTTCAAAATAAAATAGATAGAAGTTGCGAATCCAATACTCACATTATATGTCGCCTCTACACCCTTGATCGGCGCCCAATACACCGGATAAGACACTATTCCACTTTCCACCATCGCAATACCAAGTGAGCCTTCATTGGGAGAATATTCCGTCCTGGGGACAGCTTTCAATTCCTTCATCTCGCTTCCGCGCTCAACCACAACAACCAACTCTTGACCCTTATGTTCTTGAATGAATTTTTGAATATCTTCGGTTTTTTGAGCCTCGATCTTTATATCCTCAAATCTTAATTCTTTTAACTTATCACCGATTTTAAAACCGCTTTTTTCAGCTGGAGAATCTTGCGCAACTTGTCCGATCCTAATCGCGATATCTCGGGCATATTGCACGTTTGACTCATCAATCATGGACGGAACTCCATACCATGCGCCAAAGGAAAACAACACTATCGCCAAAATAACATTCATCGCCACACCAGCGATCAATATCATCGCTCTCTGACTAATCTTCTTATTGATAAAGCTCCGCGGATCATCTCCGCCTTCATCCATATTTTCCCCAAAAATCTTAACAAATCCGCCAAGCGGAAAAAGATTAAATGAATATATAGTCTCTCCTATTTTTTTCCATAAAATACGAGGAGGGAAACCGAATCCAAACTCATCAACCCTGACACCATTCCTTTTTGCAACCCAAAAATGACCCAATTCATGCACTACGACCAATACGCCCAGCACTAGAAAAAATATAATAGCTGTTGTCATAAATCTTAATAACGGAATTTTAAAAATAATGGACCTCTCACGAAACAGCTCACTCTCAATCCTACAATGTCATTATCTCCTTTTCTTTCGCCTCTGTGGATTGTTTTATTTTATCATTATAACCATCAACGATTTTCTGGATTTCATCTTTTCCGCGGAACCAATCATCTTCCGAAATCACCTTGTCCTTGAAAATCCTCTGCAAATCTTTCAATGCGTCTTCGCGTTCATTGCGGACTGATATCCTGGCATGTTCTTCTTTTTCATGGAGCACTTTTACCAATTGCTCTCTTTTTTCCTGAGTCATCTGAGGCATAGCTATCCTTATCAGATCCTGATCAACGATAGGCGCAAGCCCCAATTGAGAATTGGTGATAGCCTTGGCAATGGCCTCTATCACGCCCTTATCCCATGGCTGAATCATAATCAAATTAGGCGGAGATACCGTGATTGACGCCAATTGTTGGAGAGGCATTTTTTGCCCATAAGACTCAACGAGGATATTCTCTACTAAGGCCGGTGTCGGCCTACCCGTCCTCAAAACAGAAATATCGCTCTTAAAAAATTCTAGCGATTTTTCTAATTTTGATTTTAAATTTTTTATAATATCTTGCATCAAATTTAGCTATTAGTGACTAGCAGTTAGCGGTTAGCTAGCAGCTAAAAGATAATTACTAGTCGCTATTGAGTTTTACTTATGTATCCCGATAAAGATTATTTTTGAATTTTTAGGGTCTATTTTTATAATCTTTACATTCTTCCCCGTATCCAAGCTTTTCACCACCCAATTCTCTCCTTCGTCATCCGATATGTATATTTTTGATCCAGCACTCATGTATATCTTCTTGAAATCATTCTTGTCTATTGCAACATCACGCACGGGCAACGCCTCTGGAGAGACCAGAATCTTGAGCGTTCGCCAGCTCGAGCCATTATTGTCCGATCTCAAAAGTCCATATGCCGAAGGAGCATATATGATGCCGGGACGCTGTTGATCAAAAATCAAGTTTTCTATTTTTATCGCTGATGGATATCCGGAAAATGTGCTTGTCAGATCAACCCAATTATTGCCCCTATCACTGGATCTGTATATGGCCTTATTTTCTATCAAGACGAACAACTCTGATGAATTGTACGGATTTATATATATTTTCTTGATCGGATCAAAGAACCATTTGAGCACCCTCCAAGACTCCCCGCCATCAGAGCTAGCCAAAAATCCTCCAGCTGTCGTGCCAGTATATAAAACATTGGGATTTGAATGGTCTATGACGACGCTTTTTATGTCTTGATTGGACAGTGGCACAATATACATTTGCTTCCAGCTATGGCCGGCATCTTCTGTCTTATACACGCCACCATTATTATTTTGGAATGCCGCCACGAAAATATGTGAGGCATTTTTAGGATTGACCGATATCTGGTTAATAACTGAGCTCATGCCCAACATATTATTTTCATCAACTATGCGTTTCCAGCTTTCGCCATTATTCATGCTCTTGAACATCCCGACTCCGTCAGTACCGACATACATTATATTATTATCAAATGGATCAAAAACAATATCTAAAATATTGGACGTACTGATTGTTGATTTTGATGATTCGATATTGTTTTTCGAAAACCAAAAATCTCCTCCATCAACAGTCTTGAAAATCCCGGCGACTCCCTTGCCTCCCGCTGAAAAACCTGGAAAAGTGACATTCTGCAATAAGAACGGGATGGCAAAAAACACGATAATGCCAAATATCAAAAAAATTACTATCAATGAAACTGCTACTTTCATATTTTGCTCCTAGTCCTAAAAATGATTAAATTTACAGATTTATCGCAAAAATTTCAAAAGCTAAACGCTGATTTACATTGGTGCCAGCACTCAGAGAGTGGACATTATTGGCAACGCGCAAAGCCCTTGCGATAGCCTTCTTGTCCATCATCTTAACAAATTCATACAATAAATCGTCTTCATCTATTAAATCACATGTTTGCACTTTTTTAAAGAGCGCTAATCTTAAAATCATCATCCAATTTTCTAATAAAAAACCTAGATTAAAATCTTCTGACTTGCTCGCTTTTTCAATGTAATTAAACCTTTCATTGATACCTGAACCAGCAAACTTGAAAAAGTCATCGATAATCTTGATGCGGTCTTTCAGGACTTCCGGATTGGACATCAAATCGAAGATCATTCCCGGTCTATTGCCTATCACTGGCAACAAGGACTCAATTTCCGTGGATTTACTAGCGCCAATCGAAGATATTAATTCCGAAACTTCCTCTTGCGACACAAAGCTGAACTTAATAGCACACACCCTCGAAACAATCGTCTTCAACAGCTTGTCGGGATTAGAGCTCGAAAGGAAAAATAATTTATCACCGCTAGGCTCTTCCAATATTTTGAGAAGCGCATTTTGTGCTTCTTGGGTCATATTATCGGCCTGATCAATGACAGCAATCTTGTGGCCGCCATGTAACGGCTTGCTACCCATAAACGACTTGAGCTCACGGATACTGGCAATGCCTATTTCCTTGCCGTCGTCAGGATCAGATGATTTTATGAATAAAAAGTCTGCATTAATGCCAATAGGCTGTCTGCATCCTGCGCAATCGCCACACAGTCTTCCGATTTGATTGCTTTTGTCGCATTGGATCGATTTTATGAATTCCAAGGCGATAGTTTTTTTACCAATCTTGTCAGGTCCAAAAAATAAAAAGGCGTGGGGCAGCGCCTGTTTATTTTTTAAAATATTATCAAGATATCCTATTTGTTTTTTATGGCCAACGATTTGCATAGAATTTAGAATATTTTTAAAATCATATTTTCTAAATTACGCCTTCTAACTCGTAATGATTTCCAGTGTCTTCCTTGCGCATTTCTGCCAAGAAAAATTTTTCAAATTTTCTTTTCCCTTATTTATCAAGCCCTCGCGCAGTTCGACGTTTTTTAAGATACTTGCGATTGCACCTTTGATTTCCTCGGGATTGTGCGGATTTACAAATATGGCTCCATCGCCTGCAACTTCCGGCATCGAAGATATACATGAGGTCACAAGCGGAACGCCATAAGCCTGCGCCTCAAGAATCGGGAATCCAAAACCTTCATATAAAGACGGGAACAAAAAAATATCGGCGCCCGACAGCAAACTTTTCTTTTCATCTTCATTCACCCAACCAGACAGAACTATGTCATTTTTGAACCTATGCTTTGATACTGCGTCCAATATCGCCTCCCTACCAAAACCAAATCCGCCCGCCAACACTAATTTGTGATGAGTTCTGTGTTCCGCCTTAAACATATCAAATGCTTTTAATATTCCCAAAATATTTTTCTTCAGCTCCAATCTTCCGATATATAAAAAGTATGGGAAGTTCAATTTCCCAGAAGCGTGGCTGTCAGTATCGGCATCAATGCCATGAGGGACAACGAATATTTTCCTTGAGTCTACTTTATAAAACTTCATCAGGTCATGAAAAGTATTCTTGGACGGGACCAATATCTTCTTCGCATGTTTTAGGGCGTATTTCGTCGTAAAGCGCAGATAAGCTCTGTGAAACTTCGGATATGTCTGAGGAAACAACTCAAAAGCAATATCGTGGATCATGACTGTTGAATTTTTGGGATGAGCCAAGATAGGCAAAACGTGAGCTGGCACAAAAAGCGCATTCGGTCTTGAAAAAATCAGATGCAAACCCAATCTTAATTGCGTCCACAGATACGGAAATTGCAAAATCTTGACAAGCACATTATCGGACAAATTCAATTGACCGCTAATTTCCTTGTCGGTGTACAAAACAAAGCGATGCTCCTTGGCCTCAGGAAGCATCGAGATATTGCTAATCAATCTATCTGCGTATTTTTCCACTCCAGTTTTATCTTTTTTGCCGATTGCCTTGGCATGGATACCGATAATCATAACAATTAACAGCTAATACCTAACATTTCACAGTTAACTCAACACAAAATTCATTATATATGCAAACTGTTAAACGTTAAAGATTAAATGTTATTTCTTAGTCATAATAGACCTCTTGTACACATGCAGATTCTCAAGCGTAATACCCGCTCCCTTAGCCACACACAAAAGAGCGTCTTGCGCTACATAGGCCGGCACTCCAGTAGACTTCATTATCAATTCATCAAGATTGCGCAATAGTGATGTGCCTCCTGAAAGCACGATGCCCTTGTCCATGATATCAGCGCAAAGTTCTGGTGGAGTGTGAGAAATAACGCCTTTGATGGCCCTGATGATTTCCCTCAATTGATCGCCCATAGCCTCTGAAGTTTCATTGGTGGTTATCTCGATGGTTTTGGGTAGGCCAGTCACCAAATCACGTCCGCGGATTTCCATAGTCTCTTCTTTTCTCTGAGGCAGTGCGCTACCGATTCCGATTTTTATTTCTTCAGACGTTCTCTCTCCGATTGCCAAATTATGCTTCCTTTTTACATAATCAACTATTGATTGGTCTAATTTATTTCCTGCCACTCTAATTGAATTGCAAGAAACTATACCACCAAGAGAGATGACTGCCACCTCGCTTGTACCGCCACCGATATTCACGATCATATGCCCCGATGCTTCATTGATCGGTATTCCAGCTCCAATTGCTGCAAGTACAGGCTCCTTGATAAGATATGCTGTCTTGGGCCGTGATCTGATAGCAGCATGTATAACAGCCCTTCTTTCAGTAGAAGTAATACCAGCCGGAACAGACACCATAACCTCTGGCCTGAAAATCCTGAATCTGCCCGAGGCTTTATTGATGAAATACCTAAGCATCGCTTCTGTCGTTTTATAATCAGCAATTACGCCATCTTTCAATGGGCGCCTAGCAACAATCGTTTCTGGAGTGCGACCGACCATCTCTTTCGCTTCTGCGCCAACCGCCAAAACCGATCCATCGATTACGGACACGGCAACAACAGAAGGTTCATTTATGACAACTCCTTTATTGGGCAAAAAAACTAATGTATTCGTAGTGCCAAGGTCAATGCCGATTTTCTTGAGAAACATCACGATAGCGCAAGGCGTAAAGCGCAAAGCGCAAAACAACAATGCAAAATTTAAAATTTATTTTGGAATTATTCTATTTTCTAAATTCCATGCTCTATATCCTGCTTATGTCCGCTCCCAATCTCTGCAATCTTTCTTCTATTTTTTCATATCCTCTGTCAATCTGATATGTATCATTTATAACAGTTTCACCGCTTGCAATCAAGCCTGCTATTATTAAAGACGCACCCGCACGTAAATCATAACTGGAAAGGTTGGTCCCATAAAGCGGGGTATGTCCAGTAATCAAAGCACGATGAGGATCGCAAATCACGATACTCCCGCCCATTTTGGACAATTCTTCCAAATACTTGAATCTGCCTTCAAATAATGGGTCATGGATCATGCTCGTTCCTTGGGCCTGAGTAGCCAATACGCCAAAGACCGATTGCAAATCAGTGGGTACGCCGGGATATGGCATGGTTTGAATCTTAGATGCCTTGAAAGGATAATTCGCCCTCACCCTGATATTGGACAATTTATTCTTTGATGGCTCAATCTTTAAATCAACATTGAATTCTTTTAATTTTTTTAACACGAGATCCAAATGATCAACTCTGCAATTTTTCACAAGCACATCGCTACCTACGAGCCCCCCGAGCACCAAAAAAGTCCCTGCTTCTATTTGATCGGGTATTATCCTGTGCTTTGCGCCTTTGAGGGATTTCGATCCGCTGACTTCAATGGTATGGTTATCTAATAGTTTAATTTTCACGCCCATTCCTTTCAAAAAATCTATCAGATCCTGGACGTGCGGTTCGACGGCAGCGATTTTTATCACTGTTTTTTGCGGTAAAAGTGCGGCAAACATCAAAATATTTTCAGTCGCCGTAACAGAAAATTCACGGAGCACCACTTCTTTCTGGGGCTTATTTTCTAATTCGATATTAAAATAATTTCCGTCTTGGATGATTTTAGCGCCCATATCGACGAACGCCTCCAAATGAGCATCCAATGGCCTGTTGCCAATAAAACAACCTCCGGGCTTTTGTAGTTTTACCTTGCCAAATCTGGCAAGAATCGGACCAATCAGGAGGACCGATGATCTCAATTTACCCACCTTAGCTTCTGATAATTTTTCCGGATCAATGTTTTTAGCCCTGACCCTGATCTTTCTTTCACTGACAAAATCTACCTCAGCGCCGAGATGCTTCAAAATCTCAATCAACCTAAAAACATCCTCAATCAAAGGGATATTATCAATAATGCATTCTTTATCTGTCAAAAGCGTAGCGGCCAAAATTGGCGTGGTGGCGTTTTTACTGCCGAGAACATCTATCTCTCCCCTCAGCTTGCTTCCTCCTTTTATTAAAAATTTTCCATTTTTTTCATTCATACAGCCATCTTACCTATTCAATAATCGAAAGTCAAAAAATAACAAAAATAGCTACCAATGGTAGCCATTTTTTCAAAAAATTACTTTTCTTTTGCCCACTTTTTCAACTCTTCGTATGATGACTCGCCACAGATATGCTTGCCAGTGTCGGTATTGATGAAAAAAGGCACTCCGCCACATAATCCCTTGTCATATTCCTGCATCTTCTTGACGTTTTCTTCATTGTGCCAAGTTTCATATTTTTCCACCTTTACGTCCTCTTCTTTTTCCAACCTCTCAACCAACGGAACCATATTCATACAATGATGGCATTCCTTGCCATAAAATTCCATTAACATAATTTTATATATTATTTCATAATTTTAAATACAAAAACTCTCCAAGTAAAAAGCTTTACCCTATTTACATATCTTACACCCTGATACTGAACCTCCACAAGTAATCCTTACAATGTCCGGCATAATCGATACTGACGCGCGGAGACTTGATGATGTCTTTTTTATTTATCTTCACCCCCCTATCTTCTATCCAGACACCATTCTGTTTTCCTATCTTGAAACCGTTCAGTTTTTTATCAATTTTCAATACCTTGCACAACTTACCCGGACCATTAGTATTGTTGTAATCGACGCCATCTATCTTTATGCCTCTAATCAATACAGCTGATGGGTAATCTTTTTCTTGGGTGACAATATTCAAGCAATAATACATACCGTAAATCATATATATATACATAGTTCCGGCATCCTGGTATAAAATTTCCGTTCTCTTTGTCCTTCCCTTTGAAGCGTGACAAGCCAAATCCTCCTCTCCTATGTAGGCTTCTGTTTCTGTTATCATTCCTGCCACTATTTTATCACCGATGCTACTCACTATATACTTGCCTATCAAATCTTCCGCTACGTTAAGCGTTGGATCTTTAAAAATTTTCACATTTAATATTTTTTTCATAACTTTAAAAGCTCGGACAAAGTCCGAGCTTTTTCCTATACATCTAGGTTTTTAACTAACTTTGCATGCGTTTGAATAAATTTTCTGCGAGGTGGCACTTCATCGCCCATCAAAATATCAAAAACCCTATCAGCTTCCACAGCATCTGCCATAGTCACTCTTTTTAGAACACGATTTTTAGGATCCATAGTCGTTTCCCAAAGCTGGTCAGGATTCATTTCACCGAGACCCTTATAGCGCTGTATGTTTACTCCAGCAATCTTTTCAACGCCCTCCTCCGCTACTTCCTCTTCTTCGATTTCCTTGCTGAGCTGGGCAGCTTTTTCTTCGTATCCCAGCGCTTCCAGCGCGACTACGTCGCTTTCATCAGCACCTGATTTTTTCTTGGCAGTTTTAGATTTTATATTTTCCGTTTTGAGTTTCTTGATCTCTTCGATAATCTCTATCTTTTCTCCATCGTCAAAAGCATATTTTACGGTTTTGCCTTGTTGGATCCTATACAGAGGCGGTTGAGCCATATAGATGTATCCTCCCTCTATGAGTCGTGGGAAATATCTGAAAAATAGAGTCAGGATCAAAGTGCGGATATGGGATCCATCAACATCAGCATCGGTCATTATAATAACTCTATGGTACCTCAATTTTTCAATATTGAATTCCGGACCGATACCGGTGCCGAGCGCGATAATCAAAGCGCGGATTTCTTTCGAAGCAAGCATTTTATCAAGACGTGATTTTTCAACATTCAAAATCTTGCCTTTGAGTGGCAATATGGCCTGGAAATTCCTGTTGCGTCCTTGTTTTGCCGAGCCACCTGCAGAATCACCCTCTACCAAATAGATTTCTGATTCTTCGGCCTTTCTGGAAGAGCAATCTGCTAGCTTGCCAGGCAAGGCTAAGCCTTCGAGCACGCCCTTTCTCAATACGGTTTCTTTCGCAGCTTTAGCCGCTTTTCTGGCTTTTTGAGCTAAGATAGTTTTTTCAATGATTTTTTTTGCATCATTAGGATTTTGCTCCAAAAATTCCAAAAATCCTACGCCAAATACGGTATCAGTCGCTGAACGCGCCTCCACCGAACCAAGCTTGGCTTTTGTCTGGCCCTCAAACTGCGGATCCCTAATTTTTACATTAACGATAGCGGTCAAACCTTCGCGGACATCATCACTTGTGAGATTTTCCTCAGATTCTTTGATGAAATTATTCTTGCGGGCATAGCTATTCAATGTCCTTGTCAGCGCAGTCCTGAAACCGGTCAAATGCATACCTCCCTCAGGAGTCAAGATGTTATTTGCAAAACTGACCTCCTTGCTCTGGAAATCCTCTATATACTGGACGGCAATCTCGACATCTACCTCATTTTCATCTTTACGGGTATAGAAAATATTATCGTGGATAGAATTTTCCTGACGATTCAAGAATTTAATATAGGAAACGAGGCCTCCTTCAAAGTAAAATTCATACGTATTGAGCGTTAAAGCTAAATCGGAAATATAATAGCTATCCTCGATGAGATTCTTCTTGCCATCATAAGCTCTCGCGTCTATTATGCGAACTTTTAAGCTAGGAACTAGATATGCCTGCTCTCTCAAACGATCAACAATTCTCTGAAAATTATAATCGATTTCCTTAAAAATTTCTGGGTCAGCAGAAAAAGTTACAATTGTTCCATGCCTCTTCGAATCACCTATTCTTTTGGTTTTTGCCTGAGGTACGCCTATTTTGTATTCTTGGACGTATCTGCCACCGTCCCTATGAACTTCCGCGCGCATCCAAGTTGAAAGCGCATTCACGACAGAAGCACCCACACCATGCAAGCCTCCAGATATCTTGTATGATTCACCGCCAAATTTACCTCCAGCATGCAGCGTGGTCATTATAGTCTCCAGAGCGGAAACTTTGGTTTTTGAATGGATCTCAACTGGAATACCGCGACCGTCATCAGCGACACGAATCAGATTGTTTGGAAGCAACACCACCTCTATTTCAGATGCAAAACCACCCATCGCTTCATCGCGAGAATTATCAAAGATTTCCCAAACCAGATGATGCAGACCGTCTATGCCAGTAGAGCCAATATACATACCCGGCCTCTTCCTAACCGGTTCAAGACCCTCAAGTACGTAAATATCCTCTGCAGTATACTTTGGTTCTTTTTTGTTTTCGTCTTTTGCCATTATTTTTACTGTTTCAATCATGAATCCGCCAAATTGGCGGATTCACAAAACGGATGTTTATGGGCCTTGAATAAGCTACTTTTACAATCACATCATACCAAATTTCAAGCCCAAATACAACCGCTATTCTTACAGCAAAAAAGCCATCAATAATGGCTTTTTTGCTGTTTCAATAAGATAAACCTATGTCCTCACACCCCAACCTCGCTCATTGATAGAACTGATAATTTTATTCATCACCTCTTCTACTTCGCTGTCTACCAATGTCCTGTCTGGAGATTGGAATATCAAATGAAAAGCCAAACTCTTCCTGCCTTGATCAATATTATCACCCTCATAAATATCAAATAAGTCAGAATCAATAAGCAACTCACCTCCAACATTTTCCAGAACATTCAAAACTTCATCCACCTTCACGTTCAGGGGCGTTAGAATCGCCAAATCTCTTTCTGTGGCCGGGAATTTAGAGATTGGCCTGTAAATATATTCTTCTGTTGCCAAACGCGCTAATTTATCAAAATCAATTTCAAAAATAGCTACCCTGCCATCAATTTCGTAAGCATTAGTGATCTTAGGACTCACTTCACCGATTATGCCGATTTTTTCATCACCAATCTTTATTTCTGCCGTCCTTAAAACATGCCACATCATCTTTTCAGAGTAATCTGGCATCGGCTTGAAATCATCATACCAAAATTCCATAACGCCCATCTTACTTAAAAGCAAATCCACCGCGGACTTGGCCTCATAAAACTCCATTGCTTTTGATTGGCTTGATTTTTTAGCAATTACTCCGCCTAAATATTTTTTTTCCGTCATATCATCATAAACACCAGAAAATACTTTACCAACTTCAAAAAGTCTCACCTCGTTTGAATTCTTTAAATTATCTTTTGCATTCTTCAAGAATCCGAATGATAGATTGGGCCTTAAATATTTCCTATCATCACTCAGATAGTTTTGGAGCGACAAAACATTTCCTTTGTCAGAGCCGGCAATCGTCAAATCTTTTTCGCCAACAAAAGAATAATTATAAACTTCGGAAAATCCAGATGATACCAAGATGTCCTTAGAGGCTCCCTCCCAAAACAATTCATCGTTTCTTTTCGCTGGAATCAAGATACTGCTTGGCAATTTAGATATTAGATTCTGCTGATATCCATAAACTCGGCCGATTTCCTCCACGATATCAGCTTTTCTTTTTATGTCCCTCCTGTATGTCGGGATACTTGCTACGAAAAACGCATCTTTTTGCGCGTCATTGATCCTGACAAAACCGCGAAAATTCTTGAATGATTCTGATTTTTTGAAATTCTCAATCACAACCTTGCCCTTGCTTCCAGTAGCGTGGATCACCTTGCCATCACCCAGATACAATCCTACATGATCGATGCCATCTTTTAATTTTGCGCCCTTTAAAAATTCTTGAGATTCGCGATAAATCTTGCCCTTTCCAGAGCTTGAAAAAACCAAATCTCCAGGCTTGGCATCTTGTTGCGCCACCACGTCTCCAAAGAAATATTGGTCGATACTGATACGAGGAATCTGTACGCCCGATTGCATAAATACATAACTCGTAAATGAAGAACAGTCGAAACACTCAGGCGCATCAAAAGACACGCTTGAACCATATTTATAAGGCTGACCCACCAGACTAGGGGCTAATTTCAAAATCTCTTTTAATGGATTTATTTTTTTAACCTTAAAATCAAATCTTGATAAAATGTCAATGATTTCTTTTTCAGATATTTCAATACCAAGAATTTTTTTGAAA
>CAYHBU010000003.1:0-27995 GCA_964354925.1 uncultured Candidatus Saccharibacteria bacterium
CAGTTTATATACCTTGTAAAACTCCTCTGCGGAAGTAGCGGCTGTACCAGTCATACCTGATAATTTTTCGTATAAGCGAAAATAATTCTGAAATGTAATCGTAGCCAGAGTCCTGGATTCTCTTTGTACCCTAGCGCCTTCTTTGGCTTCGATAGCCTGGTGCAAGCCCTCTGAATAACGTCTGCCGGGCATCAAGCGTCCAGTGAATTCATCAACGATAATGATTTCACCGTCTTTAGCCACGTAGTCTTTATCTCTTTTATAAAGTATCTGCGCGCGTAGCGCTTGTTCCAAGTGGTGGACGTAACGAAGACCGACATCACCGAGACTCGGATCGTAAATATTGGAAAGACCGAGAATTTTTTCCACTTTAGTAATACCCTCATCAGTCAAAACGACTGCGCGCATTTTTTCGTCAACATTAAAATCAATATTTTCTTTCAGTTGAGGGACCATCTTAGCAAACTGTCCATACATCACAGCAGACTCTTCATCGGGCGCAGAGATGATAAGTGGAGTACGTGCTTCGTCTATCAAGATAGAATCGATTTCATCAACGATTGCAAAATAATGCCCCCTTTGGACCATATGCTCAGGATCATAAGCCATATTGTCCCTCAAGTAGTCGAAGCCGAATTCATTATTTGTTCCGTATAAAATATCAGCGCCATACGCATCCTTTCTTTTCACGGGCCTTAAATATTTTTCTGCCACCTTGAAAGCTCCCACTACATCTCGCGACTTATCATATTCCTTTTCTTTTTCTTCGTCGCTCAACTCTCCATATTTTGGGTCGTATAAAAATGCTGATTCATGATTAATACATCCAACGGTCAAACCCAAAAAATCAAAAATTTGACCCATCCAAACGCAATCCCTGCGCGACAGGTAATCATTCACGGTTACGATATGCACTCCTTTGCCAGATAGGGCATTCAGATATGCTGGAACGGTAGCTACCAAAGTCTTTCCTTCACCGGTCCTCATCTCAGCTATTTTTCCTTGATGTAATACGACGCCGCCCATCAACTGCACGTCAAAATGCCTCATATTCAGAGTCCTCTTTGCAGCTTCGCGCACCAAGGCAAAAGCCTCAGGCAAAATCGCATCAGAGGCCTCACCTTTTAACAGCCTGTCCTTCAGTGATTGAGTCACTACCTTTATGTCCGCGTCAGACAACTTTTCAAATTTTACCTCAAATTCGCCGACTTTCTTGATAATCGGATCCAGATTTTTGACATAACGTTTATTCGCGTCGCCAAAAATAGAAGAAATCATTGAAGATACATCCATCGTATTTTAAAATTGAGTCGCCAGTTTGCTTTATGAGGCAAACTGGCGACTTTAATGATCAATATTCAGAAAACATTGCTTTCGCCTATCGCTCAAACTAAAAATCTTTGCCCTTTTCTTTCTCTTTCTTGAACCATGCAAGCGGAGAAATAGACATCAAACCCTTTAAAAATCTCGATCCATCCCTATATTCTGTTTCTTGTTTATTCTTATATTTCTTCAATTCGATCTGCAACTGGTCCTTCACTCTATCAATCGCCACTCTCATATCCCATTCTTCAGCCTCTGCACGAATAATCCTACCAGGCACCTTGATATTAACCTCAGCCCTATAAACATCACCCTGCCTATGATGATTGGTGGTGCGAGCAATCTCAACATCAGCTTCCACAGCTGCTTGATTCTTCTCGTCCCATTGCTTGAGATCGTCGCCTGATATGAATTTTTCAAGGCCATTAATCCTATCTTCTATGTAAGTATTGATTGCTGGAGTCAACTCTAAATTCACTCCTTTTATGTTAATTTTCATGTTAACCGCAAATCGCTTATAGCAAATCGCAAATTGTAACTAAGTATTTTGCGCTTTGCGCTTTGCGCTTTGCTTTTTATCCAATATACCTTATCTCCTCCTCTAAAACAACCCCGAATCTGTCCTTGACCCGGCTCTTTATCAGCTCAATCAGTGAGGAAATGTCCCGTCCTGATGCGCCTCCTTTATTCAAAATAAAATTACCGTGCTTGTTAGACACAATTGCATTACCGATGCGATACCCCTTCAATCCCAATTCATCGACCAAAAGTCCTGCTGGCATCTTGTCTGACCACTTGATGATATTATTCTTGAGAACAAGATGACTTTTAGGAATATTAATTTTGTTAATATTTTTAAAAATACTGCCCGCCGAACATCCTATCGGATGCCTTTCTCTCTTATATGACAGATTTTCGTCTATCTTTTTGACTATTTCATTCCTGTCTCCAGGCTTTAAATTCAACCTGCTTTTCAAGATAACGAGATTGCCCTTCTTGAAAATACTATCCCTATAATTGAAATTGCAATCCTTGTTTTTGAGACTGATCACCTCTTTATTTTTTGGATCATACGCAACTACCGACTCCACGACATCGGAGACTGATTTTTCGAATGACCCAGCATTGCCGACTATCGCTCCGCCAATGGTTCCGGGGATGCCAGCTGTCCACTCAAGTCCTGCGAGTCCGGAAGAAACCGCTTTAGACATCACAAAAGCAAGGGGTATCCCAGCCTCTACTTCTATCATATTATTTTCAATGCTGAAGTTACTGCCTCCAATCTTGATTACCAATCCCGCAACACCATTGTCGGAAACTAAAATATTGGATCCACCAGCAATAACCTCATAAGGAACGCCCAGGGATATCGCCGCATTCAGCGCGCGCACCAGGTCATGAGAATTTTTAGTATTATAGAATAGCTCCGCCTCTCCACCAATCTTAAACGTGGTATGTGGCGCCAATTTCTCTTTTTCTTTGACCCCCTCCAAATAATACTGGATTTTTTTCATATGTTTATGTCGTGCAATGCCAATAAGCTAATTAGTGCTATGACTTTATCTCGCTACCACTTTTATAAAAATCAAACTCTTTTTTATTTATAAAATATATGGCGTCCCAATTTCTGCCCGAAGACACGAACTGATCGGCTGATATATTCAGCCAATGCTTGGTGGTATTCTCTACGCTATAAACCTTCGGGCTATGCTCTGATTTTATCAAATCGCTTTCTTTATACAAGCCGAGCTCCTGCCAAGAAACGTCCTTGACCTTATCGAAACCAAGATGGCCGTAAAAACTAAAAATCTTTGCATCTTTAATATGCCTCCTGTAATTCCCTTTGGTAATAAAAATCCTTGAATCTCCAATGGCACGTATCAATGAACCATCATCTTGTCTCTTGAAATACCTGAAGCCTATCCCACCGCTCTTGATCCCGCTTGGATTAGTCACGGAGACAGAGACATCTCCCGGATCATGACCAGGAATAATGACTTCCACTACATTGGGAGATATTGAAATTATTTTTGCTTCTATGTCACCAAAAAACACTCGCGCGCCCAGATCAAAATTATTCCCATGAATCTTAATCGTCTCTCCGCCCTCGCCAAAACTAAGGCCAGAAGACAGACTGACGATGGCAGGTGTCACGTGGTCAACCGATTCCACTGTCAGATCCAATCTATAAGATGCGTCATTATCCATAAAATTGCTAATTTTATTTATGGCTACCGGCACAACCACAAAACTCCTCACAGAAGACCCCAATCCCGACACATAAAGATCAGTTTCTTTCTGATTTAAATCTATTTTTTGTATAGTTTTAGTGCCATTGCTATTTTCTATGATGACGGCGACCTCGAAAACATCATTTGTCGATGCTTTGCTAAGAGTTATTTTTGCCATTTTTGCCGAACCTTCAAATTTATAATATCTGAAAGACCAGTCTTTTAAAGAAATGGCTTGCGTAATCTTGGACCCCGAACCCAACAATGCTGTCGTATGGATAGGCAATTTTATAGCTTTTAAATTCTCATTGGCATATCCGTATTTATTATCTTCAATCGTCCTATCGTTGATGTTGTTTGCAATGGCAAAATTCAAAAAAATATCATCAAACTTCTCACTGGAACCATTGACTCTTAGAACTTCATTGATACTATCTATGCCCGATTTATCATTCTTCAAAGTATCAACCAAAATCATTCCTGTTGCATAATTATCTTTCAAATATTGAGTAAGTATTGCTACTATTCCATAATCAGCTGTCTGATTCTTCCATTCCCCTAGTGGGTCAGAAAAGTTTTCTACGAAATTATTGACTCTATTCTCCAACACTGACCCAGTATAAGGATTGCTATACCCCAATATAGTAGAAGAATATTCTGCCCTTGATTCGTGAAACCACACATCTTCCGAAACGTTCCTAGTCTTTTCTTTTTTATGAAAAATTATCAAATGAGTGAATTCGTGAGCAACAAATGTTTTTAGAATATTAAAATCTTTATTATTTATATCAGAGGCATTGATATAAACCATCTCTCTTTCATTTGATGTTGGCATATCTTTAGCGGGATATTCATCCTTCGAAGAAAAATATCCGCCAAAACTATCTTTTAACGGAGACAATAAAAAAGTTATCCTCAAATCATTGTCGATACCAGGCTCCCATGGCTTCCCGTAAAACTCAGTCAGATTGGGATAAATATTGTTATCAAATTCAGCGCCAAGCTTATCAAGGGTTTTGATATAATCTGCCTGTTTATTGGCATCAGTCATCGATCTCCAATAATCATCTTCAACATAAAAATAAGCTTTACCAGAAATACTTCTCAATGTCGCAGACACTGATGTCCGTGAATCAGCCGCATACTTAGCATCCGTAAAGAATATGCCGTTATCATAATATTGATCCGCCGATACAGCGCCTGGAAAAACGATAAAAACAGCTATTACAATAATTGATTTTAAAATATTTGCTCTGCTCATAGCCTTAATCCTATCATAGATAAGACTTCTCATAAAATAACTCGCTGATTGACACATTCTCCTATTATTTTTAATATATACATATCAAAATCTTTCATGGGCGGCTGGACCGGTACTCACTTTAAAACATTTGAATTGGAGTCCTATCCGCCGCCCTTGAAATACTTGGATAAACTAAAACTCCTGATGCATATCAGGAGTTTTAGTTTATCCAAGCGACGTGTCCAGACAAAAGAAAAAGACCTTGCGAATCCGCAGGGTCTTTTCCCAACATTTGAAAGGCTCTTTGAGAGCACTCACTATGCTTAAAATTTAGCACGGCGAGCACCCCCCGTCAACTCCCGACTCATGTCGGGCGTCAACTACTTTCTCTTTTTTGCAACCTTCTTCTTTGGAGCTACTTTTTTCTTTGTAGCTTTTTTCTTTGTGGCCATATATTTGTATGTAAATATTTTAATTATAATCTGCAACTTGCAAATATCCGACCAAATATTTGCCTGACCCGCACAAAAATCAATGAAATATTTTTTTATTGATTTTTGTGCGGGTCAATTTAAAATTTTATTTTAAAAAACTTTCACTACACATTAATTATAACATAGCTAATAAAAAATAAAATGATTTTTATCCACAATTTTATTTTTTGTATTTTTTTTGTATTTTTTTTGTATTTTTTTTACAAAAATTTATTTTTCAAAGAATATTTTTTTACTTCTATATAAATTATACTATCTTTTCTTCATTGTGAATAGTATTTTTATTATTTTCATGCAAAAAATAAAAAATAAAAATGAAAAACGGCTGATTATCATCGCCAATTATATTTCTCACATATCAAGATGCACAAAAAAATATCATTCTACAAAAAAATCTGCCTCATCGGCAGATTTTTATCTTTATCACTAATATATTTTACGGAAACTTATTCGCTGATCCTTATTTTGCTGATTAATTTTTTGTGTGGCAACTCCATCATATCGTGAACAAACCTATCAAACATCTTGTGGCGATATTTGAACTCATCCGAAGACATCACTACGAAATTCAATTCTTTCCCAACCTGCGATTCTACATACTTTATAAAATTACCCAGTTTAGATGGACTAACCTTTCCAACAACAAATAAGTCAGACCTAGAATCGCTCTTATTAATGAAAACTCCGGCCGCAAGAGCAAGTTGTATCTTGCCTAGGCTCTGCAACTTCGAAATCAATTCCTCATCAGAGATGGGAATGGATTTCTCGATCAGATTCTTGATTTCATTATATAGGTAGAATTTTTCATTAAGAGCGAAGAAGGTGTCTTTTCCTGATTTTTTAATTTTCAAAACATTATTACTGATCAAGGATTTTACTTCTTTTTCAAGCGCATTTTTTCTTATGCCAAGACGCTTGGAAACATCTTTTTTTTCAAAAAAGTTTTCCGGATTGCGCATGAAGAATTTTATGATCCGCAATCTTGATGCGTTAGAGAACAAATCTTCCAATGTTGGATATTTCATAATCCGATATGCTAAATATTATACTCCTTAAAATACCATTAAATCCCAACTATTTTCAACCCCGTAGCGAAACCTCCTGATTATTAAACCATATCAGAATAATTATCTGATTGTAAACAATAATTTAAAGCGCCTTTTATCGCTTGATTTTTTATTGATACTTTTTATCGACGACTCATTCCCGGTCGTGTTTACGAACCGACCACACTTCACCGAAATACCTAAAATTTGAGCTGGGTCGATGCCTCGCTATGGGGTTTGCTCTAATGCGAAAAAAATATTATTATTTTAATTGGAATTATAGATTAAATACCACACATAAAATGACTCCCCAAATATCCATAAAGCATTTCACTATAAACAAAGATGGTAACAACTTTTGCAAAAACTTCATATATGACACCCAGGACGCATCACAGCTCGGGGTATTCATTGAAATAAAAAGCTCTCCGAGGAAGACAAAAAAGTCTCCAGAACAAAACGATATCGCGTCACTGGGAGAATTCATTGCTTCCAATATAAAATCGGAATTTTGCGATAATTCCCATAGAAGCATCTTTATACGTTTTGAAAATGCATTGGCAAAAGCCGAATCAGTGATAAATGCCATCTCAGAAAATAAAACGTCTTTCCTGAATAAAATCACATTATTGATAACAGCTTCTAAAGATAATGAGATTTATTTCAGCAAGCATGGCAAGATATATGCCTGCTCGTTCAAAGATGGAGAAATCATCAATATTAGCCCAAAAAACAAAAAGGTGTCGAATCCAATAAAAACGGATCTCGAAATATTCAAGCACATCATCAATATCAAAGTTAATAAAAATGATAGATTGATATTCTTAAATGAAGAAAGTGGGAATTCATGCGACCAGCAACATCTTCTATTACTACTTGGCAACACCACCAATAAAAATCTGGAGACATTCAAGGCTAGCATGGCCGCCAATAGCGATAATTCATCAGTGGCAAATTTTGCCTTGTTCAATCTAGAATCGAGGCCAAAGCAACAGATAAGCCCAATCGAAAATCCAGCACCGTTATTGAAGCCGAGACTAGAACCGATTGAGACAGAAGGCCAGACACTGACCACCCAAGAGTCTGAATCGGCAGTCACGATAGCCACAACAACAAAAAATAAGGTTTTCGCCATCTCAAACAAATTGTCAGTGCATTTGATCAATGCGCTAGAAAAAGTGCAGTCTACAGCCAAGGACTTACAAATCAAAAAATCGGCTCTCGCTCTCGTACCCAAGAAAATCGGCCGCAAAAATAAAATAATGATATATGGAGGCGTATTTGTTGCAATCGTTTTGCTTTTTCAAGTTTACACTACCATTGCCTCTAAAAATCACTTTGAAGAATTGGCCAATGCTATCGCAAATAAAAAAAATGAGGCCATCTTCCTGTCTTCATCCAATAAAGAAAGTGATGCTATACGTAAGCTCATTGAGGCCAAAGATCTGTCAGCTTCAATAATATCGCAACTCCCAGACTTCACCAAAGAAGCCCATGACCTATCAAAAGACCTAGAATCCGAACTAAATAAAATTGCAAAGATAACAAACATCGAAAATCCTGAGAAAATTACAGAGTTATCTAATTTTGGAATTAAATTTGAGCCCAAGAATATTTTTAAATCTGAAAATCAGATTTTGGTAACCGGATCAGAATTCGGACTCATTTACAAAATAGATGCCTCCAATAGAAGAAAGGGGTTTAATTTCTTTTCTACCGTTGAAGACAAGGTCGCGTCCGTCGCCAAATCATCATCAGATATTTCATTTTTCACAGAGTCAGGAAAAGCATATATCTATGACCCCTTGTCCCAAAAAATCAATGAATTGAACTTTTCTAAGGACGAAAATCAAATAATGGGACTAAGCAACAACACAATAGACGTATACGACAAATCTACATCAGAAATAAAAATACTATCCCAAGCTAATCTCCATCAAATAGAAAAATTATCCGCTCAATCCCCAGTTTCGTCTCTCGCCAGCGATAATAAAAATATTTTTACACTGACAAGCGACAACAGGATAATCAAGATAACCGGACAAAGGCAAGAACAGATTGCCGACATCAATTCTTTGCAATTGTTTGAAAAACCGACCGCAATATATACCAATAACAATACTTCAAACACCTACATAACGAGTAAAAACCAATTGGCTGTTTTTTCTAAAAATGGGGGCTTTATCGGACAATACAATATCATCGGATCAGATGAGATTATAGATATCTATATAGCAAGCGACCAGGAAATATTCTTGCTCTCCCACGATGCAGTCTATAGGATAAGCATCTGATAACAAAACAAAAAACTCCGGCCTAGGCCGGAGTTTTTTGTTTAAAATAAAGTATTATTTCAACTCTACTACTGCACCTGCAGCTTGTAGTTTCTCTTTCAATGCTTCTGCGTCAGCTTTTGGCATATCAGCTTTTACAACCTTAGGAGCTGCATCAACGATATCCTTAGCTTCTTTAAGGCCAAGACCAGTAGCTTCACGAATAGCCTTGATAACCTGGATCTTCTGATCACCGGCTGCTTTCAATTCAACGTTAAATGTTGATTTCTCCTCAACAGCCTCAGCAACAGCAGCGGCAGCAACCATCATAGGAGCAGCAGCTGAAACACCGAATTTCTCTTCCAGGGCTTTCACAAGCTCAGAGAGTTCGAGGACAGTCATTTTCTCGACTTCCTCAATTATTTTATTGAATTTATCTGACATTGTTTGATAACTCACAACGTTTCACATTCAACATTTAATAAAAATCATCAAATGCTTATGCAAACCATTATCAGTCAATTGTTAACTATTAATTGTTCACTTGCGCTTCTTTTTGTTTCCTGATTGCATCAAGCGCGATAGCAAATCCTCTGACAGGACCAATCAGCACTGACACCAATTGAGTAAGCAATACTTCCCTTGAAGGGATTTTGGCCAATTTATTGACCTCTTCTGTCGTTATGAAATGATTTTGGAAAACTCCTCCAAGGATTTTCATCGCATTATTTTCCTTCACCTTTGCAAAATCATAAATAATCTTGGAAGGCGCAATCTCATCGTCATAGCTGACAGCAACGGCCACTGAACCGCCAAACTTGCTCAAATCTACCTCCAAACCAACCTTCTTGAGAGCGATACCAAGCAATGTTTTTTTAACGGCCTGATATTCTATGCTCTTTTCACGAAGCTGTCTGCGAAGGGTTTGGGTTTTTGCAACATCGAGACCGGTAAAATCTGTAAATACCAGACTTTTTTGTTTTGCTAATTTACCCTCTACGTCCTTCAAGACATCTTCTTTTTGTTGTTTTGTTAACGACATAACCTAACTAAAAATTTAAAACTTAAAACCAAAAACTATTTAGTCTTTTGTCTTGAGTTTTTCGCCTTTAGTCATTCTAAAAATAAAAACGACCTTTTTATTAAAAAGGCCGCAGATGTCACCAGGCTCTACGAGTAAATAAATAGCTTGTATGACGAGTATCCGCTTGGGGCGGACACTCATTTTTATAGCTAATCGCTTCACTCTTAGATAAAATGGTGCCTCGAAGAGTCTTCTGAATCCAGGATTGGAGATTAGATCATTCCACATCCTATATCCTGCTCTCTGTCTACGGCTTATTACTGACAAGTATACTCAAAAGCTCTAAAAAGTCAATCCTAAACTATCTCAAATACAGCATCTTGGCTTTGTTGTGCTCCTCCAGAGTCTTACTGAACACCGTTTCTCCTGTCGGCTTGGAGAGATAATAAAGATAGTCATTCTGCGTGGGATTTATCGCCGCCTCGATAGCGTTGAGACCTGGATTTGAAATCGGTGCTGGCGGAAGCCCCTTATTAAGATAGGTATTATAGGGCGAATCTATCTTTAGGTCGTCGTACGTTATTTCTCCCGTTTTCTTGCCGGTCATATAAGCGATTGTCGCATCAACTTGCAGTGGCATACCAATCGAAATCCTTTTCCACAATAATCCAGAAACCATCTTCATGTCCTGAGAAGTCTGCACTTCTTTTTCTATAATAGAGGCCATTATAACCATATCACTGAAACTATACGAAGAAAGCTCCTTGCTATTACTAAATCGCTCTCTGAGATGCGCAGTTTTTCCATTAAAATTATCTAAAAATTTAATAACTGCAATCTCGGCATCAAGCGGTAAATCATCTGCGGAAAAATTATAAGTGTCAGGGAAAAGATAGCCGCTCAGCGCACAGTCCCTGCTGTCCTTACAGTCTTTGTCCAAAAAATCATAATCTTTATCCGATATCGCCCTTGAATCACCGTAATCAAATCTGACCAATTCGCCTTTCTTTATGATTCCATTTTCGACTAATCTTTCTTCAATATTGGCAGTTGTAAATCCTTCTGGAATCATCACGCTTACCTCATTTACCACTACATCACCGGCAATCATCTTTCTGGCGATGGATTTTATATTTTCAGATGAACTCAGATGATATTTGCCAGCCTTCAGCTTCGAACCGTCGCCACTCTGCCAGAGATAAAATAGGAAATAATTCTTATCCGCGATAATACCTGATTTTTGAAGATTGCTTGCTATTTCTTTTGCGCTATCTCCCCGCCTGATTTCAAAAATTTGTTCCGTAGCCTTTACTTTGAACGGTTCATCTATTTTTTTATTCAAATAAGCTACGCCCAATACCGCTACCAGGAAAAACACTGCAACCAGTATCGCTATAGAAATTATTAATTTTATTATTGTTTTCATATTTGTAGTGTAGGTTTATTTTTCAAAATAAAAAGCCGATTCTTCATCGGCTTTCATATAATTTATCACAAGCTTTCACACAAGTCTATGTTAGACAAGGAACTTTTTCTCTCTCGTGAATATCTTTACTTTCCCATCCCCATAATCAACCCTGACACTGTCATAAGCTTTTACCTGCCCCGATTCAATAGCCGAACTCAATGGCTCCACCAGATATTTTTCAATCTTCTGATTCAATATCCTGGCTCCATACTGTTGACTGAATCCCTTTTTGATTATCACTTCTTCTAGCTCCCGAGTGATCCCAAGGCTTATTGGTGCTCCTGCCCTAGCGCATCTTATCAAGATGTCGTGTATGCGCATATGGACAAGTTTCGTATAATCTTTTTTATCAAGGGGCCTGAATACGATCAAATTCTCTTTCAGCCGTCCGATCAGCTCGGCCGGAAACTTGGCCTCAATCGCCTTTTTTACGACATTGTATATATCTTGTTCCATTTGATGATGTTGTTTTTCATCGCTATTCTTGAATCCGATACCTTTCCCAGTAATCAAATTCTGAAGATTTTCAGACCCCATATTGGTTGTCAAAATGATTATTGAGTTATTAAAAAGCACTTCTTCATGACCGATAGACTTCAGGGTTATCTTCCCTTCTGCTATGATATTCAGTAGGATTCTCCAGACCTCCGGACAAGCCTTTTCGATTTCATCGAAAAGTATGACGCTTTTGTATGGTCCCCACTTTTTATAAAATTCCTCTCTTTTCTTCTCTTTGACTTCGTCAGCCTTCTCATCGGTGCAACCCCCGGAATTCGTCAAGCGTTGAGACTTGATACTATCAAGTTGGCTCAGCAACTTATTATAATCTTTCCTAAAGTCTTCATTTAGCTTGCCCATCGTTTTAAAGAATGGCCTCGCTATGCTATTGCCCGAAAGAATCGCCGTATCGTCATTGGACCCTACATAACCAGGCGGAGCTCCGATAAGGGCTGATACGCTATGAGGTTCTGTAAAATTAGTTCCGTCAATAAAAACTAGTGGCGCCTCCTCATCATCCCCTATCAGCCATCTGGCAATTTCTTTCGCCGTTTCTGTCTTGCCGACACCCGTGGGACCAGCAAACAAAAAAGTGGCTATCGGCAGACTTGGATTCCTCAGTCTTTCCTTCTGGAAAGCGCGCACGACATGATCGACCGCCTTATACTGACCCACCACTCTGGAAGACAAGATCTTTCTGATATTCTGAATCCTTAAGCTTACCTTCTCCAGATCAACCTCTTTGAATCCTTGCTCTACAAAATTATGCTTTTTTTTCTGATTAGATGCATCAGGCTTAGCACTTGCACCCCCATTTGTATCCATAGCTCTCTCCTCCTTTTTTAAAATTTCAATGTGCGATATCAATTGCCCTATACTCTCTATATTGATGTATAACACATCCGCAAAAAAAGAAAACCCCCGACATTTCGTCGAGGGATTCATTTAATCTTTTAAAAATATCGGGGCAACAATTGTTTTGCCTCTTTTCTTATCTATCAAGAAAAACGTTTGTTTAGGCGGTTCATAATCAGCTTTAATCGATAATGCATAAGGATCATAACCGCAAAGCGATCCGTTAGATATAAATATGCCACCATCCTTTTTCTGGTGAAAATGCCCGAAGACATCCAGATAAGCGTGCTCTATTTTATTCCACTGGGCAATCGCTTTATATGCTGGTATAAAAATCCCGCCTATACCGCCCGAATATCTGATGTCGTGACCATGATGAAATCTTATCAGGTACTTATCAAATATATTCAAATAGCTATGGTATCCGCGAGAAATAATTATTTCTATCCTTTTATCTCCCTTCAAATCAAAATACTTCTTGATATGCGTATACATCAGATATTCTAGAGAATTACCAGCCTCAGTAGAGATTCTTCTTTCCTTGGTAATCCTTGCATGATTACCGGAATGACAGACTACGGTCACTTTCAAATCTGTACGATCAAGAATATAATTCAGCCCGGAAATAATTATATTCTCAGTGAATATAATCGCATCTACCGGAGACATCTTATTTGCCTCCATGAGTTCTTCATGGATATTGTTGTTAATAAAATCTCCCAGTAGCGCAATCACAGCTTCCTTAATCTCGACATTCCTACCGCATATCTTAATGAGCTTTACTCCATTTCTAAAAAATCTTTCCGCCTTGGCTTTCCCCAGTTCCGGATTATGCTCATTTTTATTATTCACAGTTTCTGGCTTTATGTCGGACTCCATATGCCAATCAGATCCAACCATAAATGCCACTGCCTCTGAAGATCCCACTGACACATTCTTTATTTCATACGGTTCAACTTTTATACCCAAAGCTATATCTCGCTCTTTTCTAACACGCTCAAGCTCTCTCAGGACTGCCTTGTATTTCTTCTCAGCTACAACTTTTTGCTCAGACAATCTTACCAGCAAAACATCATCTTCAATTTGGCTTGAAATGGATTTTCTTTTTTTGGGAGGCAATTCAAGATTGTGATATCTAATACGCACATCTTCAACTGGAACGCCGACAATCTTGGCGATATCCTCAAAAGAACATTTCCAGTTTTTTACAATCAAACTATTGATGTCTTTGTGTAAGCTCATTGTCCATATCCTCCTTTTAAAGTTTTGAGCCCCATTTATATTTTAATTTTCAATGAATCTATTGTTATTATAAAGCAATAAAAAAACTAAGCAACATTGACATTTTACCCCAATATATATTATAAAAAATAAATCTTAGAAACTGGAAGCATAATTAAACTATCACCCCTCCGCCAATAATTTCTCTATCCTTATAAAATACAGCTGATTGTCCCGGAGTTATCGCCTTTTGGGCATTTCTGAAAAACACCTGGACGTTACTTGATTTCACTTTCAAGACAGCGCCTGCCAAGTCAGCTCCATATCTGGTCCTGACTTTGACGTTTATCGGAAATTTGGGTTTTTTCGCTATCACCCAATTAATATTTTGAACGATTATTTCTTTTAACATTAATGCTTGATTACCATTTTTTGCTACGACAAGCTGGTTTTTTTTCAAGTCTTTATTTGCGACATAATAGGGTCCCGTGCCGCCAACCGGCACTCTCTGGCCATTAGTATAAAATTGGGCGCCACTATGTCTGCCCAGCACCTCGCCATTTTCCAAAACGATATCGCCCTCTCTCGTCTTTATTCTCTTTCCCAAAAACTCTTTGAGTCCGCCCTTATTAACAAAACAAACCTCCTGACTGTCTTTTTTCGTAGCCACTGGCAATCCCGCTCTCAACGCAATCACTCTCACTTCGTCCTTGCTTAAATTACCGAGTGGAAACAGGGTATGCGCTAACTGATCTTGTTTTAGATTATACAGAAAATAACTCTGATCCTTCTTTTTGTCATGAGCGGCAACAAGCGCATAGATTTTTAGTTTTAAATTTTTAGTTTTAAGTTCACGCCTACGCGCATAGTGCCCGGTCGCTACAAAATCCGCCCCATCTTTTAATGATTTTTTGATGAATAATCCCAGTTTTATTTCTTTGTTGCATGTCACGCAAGGATTTGGCGTCAAACCATTCTTGTATTGCCTGATAAAATCATTGACCACTGCCCTCTTGAATTCCTTTTGGAAATCAAAAGTCTTGAATGGGATTCCTAGATGTGCGCAAACTCTCATCGCATCGCGACGTGCATCCAGCGAGCAACACTGATTCTCTCTACCATTTAATGCATCATTTGGATCCATCCAGTATTTCATAAAGACTCCTGTCACGTCATATCCTTGTTTTTTGAGCAACAAAGCAGCGACAGAAGAGTCTACTCCGCCCGATATCGCTACGTATACTTTTTTATTTTGTTTTCGCAATTTCATAGTTAAATACCATACAATAAAATTACAAAAAAGTAAATCCCAATCATTAAATTAATGATTGGGATTTACTATGCAATCAACTTAAATTTTACTTTAAATATTCATTAATCCTTTCTACCATTTCATCCAATTTTATATCTGTTTTCACAAAATATTCCACGGCGCCCATACTCAATCCTCTTTGCGTTTCTTCTTCTTGCCCAAGATTAGACATTATTATTACTGGAATATTTTTTAACTTTTCATCCTTTTTAAAATCAGTCAAAATATCAAAACCATTTTTCCCGGGCAGCATCAAATCCAGAAGTATTAAATCTGGCATTTCCCTTGAGGCTGTTTCCAGCGCCTTAAGTCCATCGCTCAAAGAAATAACTTCAAAACCAGATCCCGATAATTTATTTACAAAAACTTTATTTAAAAATGTATCGTCTTCAACAACTAGTATTTTTTTCATTTTTTAAATCTTATTATTTCTTAATTCTTAATTGATGGCGGAACCTTTACCGCAAATGTTTTCAAAACAAGCCAAATAAACACCATGTATGCAACTATGAACAAACCATACTCCACCATTTCAACAATTTCTTCATATGCCGCCTCCAATCCGAAAATCTCATAAATAACGTGCCATATACGTGCTGCGGCCAAAATAGCTAGTGCCCAAACAGCTGCAGCGATAGTAGAATATGTCAAGCCGCGATCCATCGCCCTTTTTGCAAGATATGCTGCCGCCACAGCCAGTAAAGCTGTAGTAATAGAAAAAACTGGATAAAATAATGCCTCTAATGTTTCCAACATAATTTTTAATATTAATTAATTAATGATTATTATACCACATCTTACAATCACTTTAAATATTTATTTATCTTTTCCACTACCTGTTCAAGCTTGATATTTGATTTGACCAAATACTCATCGGCTCCAAGACTCAAACCCCTTTTCATCTCATCTTCCTGACCTAAGGTTGATAGCATTATGACCGGTATTTTGCTTAATTTTTCATCTTTTTTTAGGTCTGTGAGAATGTCAAAACCGCTTTTATGAGGCAACATCACATCCAGAAGCACCATATCTGGCTCTTCTTTGGCAATCACCCCAAGCGCCTCTTGCCCATCCTTGACTAATACGATGTCAAAACCTGCATTACTCAATTTCAACGAAAATGCCTTGCTTAAAAATGGATCGTCCTCAACGACTATTATCTTCTTTTTATTTTCTCCTGACATTGGTGAAATTATTAATAATTACATCTCCCGAACACCAAAACACTATAGCTTAAAATAGTCCCTTATCTCTTCAACTATGGTTGCTAATTTTACATTCGACTTAATCAAATAACCCACTATGCCAAGTTGCTTGGCCTCGACCATCACATTATCATCTGTCAGATTGGTCAAAATCATTACTGGGACATTTTTAAGCAACGGCTTCTCCCTTATTTTCTTTAGGAATTCTAACCCGTGAACTTTTGGCAAAAGCAGGTCCAGCAATACAAAGTCAGGGGTATGGTATTTACAAAAATCTAAAGCCTCTTGCCCATCCACAGCGACATGGACAACAAAACCGCTCTTGATGAGTTGCGCCTCGATAGCTTTTACCAGCTTGACCTCGTCCTCAACGATTAAAATCAAAATGTTTTTGTTTTCTGTCATAGATTTATTTTACTGTACATTTATATTCAAAATGTCGGATATTCTACTGAATCCATCTGCGTCAAACCTGATTATGCCTTCGTCAATTCCTGCCCCAAAAATACTATTAATTGACACAAACAAAAATCTCACCGATAAAGCAAAGACCGCTAAAAATATTATCAACCCGGCAACAGTAATGGCCGGATATATCATATCTCTCAATTTCGTCTGTTTTAATTTTACGATAAAATCAAGTTTCATATCAATTCTAGATTATTAAATTATCTGACATAAAGCAATCCTCGGATATTCATCTGCGACACACCCTCAAGTGATTGCGGAGATGTGATATTTAAAGACTCTACCTGGGTAAAGTATGGCATCTTCTCCAGTCCGGACAAGTATCCCAAAAATTGACTCTGAGTCCCACTCAAAGAAACATTGAATGGTATTTTATTCAGATTCAGCTCCTCTACTGGCTGCAGGGCTGCGGTTTCGAACTTGAATACATGCTGCATGCCATTTTTCGAAGCCAGATCCTCCATCGCATTTATAAAAGGGAGCACATCTTCCGATGCTGGGAATATGTTGTTTACGACATCAACATATGAAGCAACTTGCTGAAAACCCTCTCTCAAGACAGCTGCTTGTTCTTGGCTATTCTGATAAAGCACTAGTGTTTTTTGCTTTTCTAGTATATCGACAGAAGTCTTGCTGATCATGCTTGCAAGATAAATACACAAAATCAATGCAATCATCAAGAATACCATTGCTCTTATTACCGGCTTTGAAATTATCTTAAATGTATTATCTTGCATTTATTTAAAAATAAATTCCGTATCTTTGAATTTAAGGATCAAAGAAAAGGATATATTTTCTTTTTGCTCTAAATAATTAAACGGTATCTTCACTTCGGAAAATAACCCAGTCTTTTCAAGTATGGTTTTAAACTGCAATAAGGAGTCTCTGGTCAGTGCGGCGCCATTGATCGTGACTCCGCCAATCGAAGCGTCAACCCTGTTGATCGTTACGCCATAAGCCAAAAATGATCCCAATCGCTCCAAGAATCTCGACCATTTCGGAGTTTGCTGGCGCAATTGCTCGACTTGATTGATTGTTTCATTAAATATGACCGCCTGCCCTTTCAGCTCGATAAGTCCTTCTGGCAAGCTTGATTGTCTCTGGAGCGACTTTTCGATATTTCCTAAAAGCACGGTCATCAATATCCATGATCCCAAAAATAAAATAATGAAAAATATACTTAAAACAGAAACCAGATCAGAGGCTATCTTGGCGAATGAAAGCATTCTCTTCCTCTCATATGCTTCTTCCGTTCCGATAGGCATCAAACTGATAATGGCATCCTCTTCTCTCGGCATCAGCCCCCTGAGAGATGCTCCAAAGGTTATTTGTGGCAAGTTGGAATCCTTGGCCAATGGCATTTCGGGGAAAATGGGCAAAATAGACGCAAAATCAACTGATAAGCCTTCTATTTTTTTACCGATTATCTCTTTATAATCCCTGATTTTCCCGTAATCCCCAGTCAAGTATAACTTATTGATTGATCCCTTTTGACCCTTTTCAGAATCATAAAAATTCATCGCTCTCCATAGCTTATCGATAACGATATCCATTTCTATATTCATCTCGCCAGCCTCTATGATCTTATCAATATTGAATGATTGTAAAAATCTCAGCGCTCCGGACTCGACAATAGCAATCTCTAAATCATTATTAGAAAAAATCGCAATCATCGCGGAACTGTCAGGCTCTAAAGCTAAAACCCTTGAAATGCTAAGCGCATGAAATTCTAGAGCGACTGTCGTCACTCCCGCCTTCGAAAGAGCTGTTAGGTATTGGTCTATGTAATTTTTGGGCGCTGAGCATAAAACAACCTCCTTCTTGGCCGTATCTTGCGACTGAACAGTCTCCCAATCAACATAAACAGCATCTTGCGATAGTGGCAGGGAAAACCTCAGATTAAGCTTCATCGCCTCTTCAATTTGCTGGTCTGACAAATTGCGCGGAAAAGAAAAACTATGGAAATATATGAAATTTGCCGGAATAGAAACAACGAATGATGATACTTTTGATTTTTTTGAAACTTTATTTTTTTTAATCAATTCTGATATTGCAGCTACAAACGCTTCCTCATTTTTCAAAACTCCTCCCGCAATCACTCCGACCGGTAAATCAACAAAAGAAGATGTGCTGATTGAGAGTATTCCTTCTTTTTCCTTGAATTCCAAAATAAGCATTTCGACCCTAGAATCAAAAATGCTTATACCTCCGATTTTTTCTTCGTATGTAAGTAGTTTTAATAAATCCACATATTTAGCTTAAAAGTGAAGAAGCTGAACAGCTTAATGGTTTTACTTTTCAGCTTTTCAGCTATTTAGCTTTTTAACTTAATTCATGATTTCTTCCCACGAAACTTGCTTTACCTTACCAAATCCACAGCCACCACTGGGACAATCGCCGTGCACCGTACAAGCATTGCCATCATTTGTCCCTCCATTACACACGCCGACATTTACCACGACCTGAAGTTTTCTTGTCTTGTTGGAATACACACCCTCAGAAATAATCGTTTTAGTACCCGTGCCAGAAACCGTAATGTTGGCCACTCCGCTCCCAGCAGTGACAACATATCCCGCTGAAGTAAAATCCTTGTTGCGCGATATCCTCATTATAGCATCTTGCGCTCCTAGATCAGCTGTCAAGTATGCCTGCTGCGATTGGTAATGCCCGAAACTGATTGCATTCTCTATGAGACCGCTGGAAACCAACGCCACAGCAATCAATAGAACTATGACTCCGATAATCACTATCGTAGGCAGAGCAGCAAGACCATGCATAGAATTTTGAATTTTGAATTTTGAATTTTGAAGCATTATTTACCAAAATATGAAATCTTAAAAACCCAAATTCTATATTCCATATTCTAAATTCTACCTAAACGACACTGTCGTCTGCATCTCTTGCCCATATATGAAATCCGGCCTACCCAAATCATTATAATCTACTTTCATCTTTATTTGAACTGTTGATTTAGCCGGAATGGGATTGTCTATTTTAGTAAACAAATTTCCTCCGCCAAAAGCACTCACTAACACATCACCCGTCGTTAGACTTTGCACTGGTCCTGCGCCTTCCTGCATAGTCAAAATTCCACTAGATAACGCAAACACCACGCTTTGACCAGATATAGTAAGCGTCAAAGTATTTGATGGATATGTGCCAGAAATGGCCGATGCTTTTCTGATATTTTCGGAAATTTTTTCCACCGCAAAACGGATATTCTGTTGCACCTCATAACGCGCTTCTGTCTGATTGCGGATACGCCCAGAAACACCCAGTAGCTGTGTGCCAACCGCTATCACCACAGTAAAAATACCGATATAGACGATGAGCTCGATAAGGGAAAAACCTTGTTGGACTGAATTTTGAATTTTCCCTACCTGCCGGTAGGCAGGGAATTTTGAATTTTGAAGCATTTTTTAAATTTTAGAATCTAGATTCCGCATTCTAAATTCTATATTCTATATTCTATAAACTCTCTTAGGGGCTGAAATTTACAACAATATCATCCACCCTCGGGGTTTGATCATAGCTTGGCGGATTGGATTCAAGCCTTATTTTGTATCTGAAATATCTTTTATTGTTTAATTGTGAAAAACATTTCATCTCCTGAGCAACATTGACACTCGGCTCCCAATAATCACCACTAGCACAAGATGATCCGCCGATAAAATTAAACGGTCCAGCTGCATTGTCAGAAGTCGCAAGTTGCAACTTGATTCTTGTGCCAGCAGGCTTTAATCCGTTCCAAATAATAGAATTATAAGCCGCTCCATCCGCTGAACCAGTGTCAAAAGTTGAAGATGTTAAAACGCCAAATTGCCGATAAGCGCCCACTACCAGAGGAGGCTTAATGCGAGAGTATGTAAGAACAAGCTTCGAATTTAAAATATAAACCGTATTGCCGGTTATCTTCAAATTAAAATATCTGGAATAGTCTCCGGGACCAGTTACAAAAGTCTTGAAATAATCAGTGGCGTCGTAAATGAATTTGAATGGCATCACCCTGCCTGTCGCATCGATAGTGTATGAATTGATTCTAGGACTACCTGTCGGATTGGGCGCACCGGTATCATCAACGGAAACATCTAGTGTCAAAGGATTTATCGGCAAGCTCAATCCTTTTATTTCGATATATGCGCTTTTGACCTCGTCCAAATCATCCGCGACATAAAAATTGAATTGATCATTGATGGTACTGCCAGATCCAAGCGGTAATGTTTTTTGCGTCACGTGATATTTCACAGTTTGCATTTCAGTATCATATTCAATCTGAGCATACATCTGCGTCACTCTGTGCTCCGATCCACCACCAACAAGCTGAAAGCCGGCCTCCAGTGAATTTAAATCACCGATAGCCCAGTTGGAACCATTGAATGGATTCAATGTCCAATCATAGTAATAATCCACATATGAAGAAGTGGTCACCGGTATGTCGCCAGAAAAATAATTATTACCGGAAATCCTCAAAAATATATTTATCGAATCAGCCGTGCCAATAGCTTTAGCCCTGACCCAAATTCTTACCTTGTTTATCGTTCCTTGTGTTTTGGTGGTATTAGCCAGAGAATAAGACTGCTTGAATGCCGCGCTTACCGTTTTATTGTATGACGTATCGTCATCCGGCGTTGACCAATCATCCACCTCATCAAATGTACCGGCTCCGCTGCCGCCCATATTCTGCCAATCAGTATAAAACCCCGCCCCATCCGGCAATAAAATTTCTGCTTTGGCAAAATTTGCATGCGCAACAAAAATCACCCCACCCAAAAGTAAAACGGCTAACAATTTAAAATAAGATAATTGCATCTGCTTGTTTTTCTAAATTCCAACTTCTGCACTTGACACTATTCCGCCGTCACAGAAGTCGTTCCGAAGGATGTTGCAATACTATAACGCCACTTCTTTGCATCGGCATTATAGAAAAAATTAATAGAAGAGATTGACGCGCTTGAGAATTGAGGCATTTCTTGTAATGTTTTCACCGCAATATCGGAATCATTCCAAACAGCAGGCAACTCAGCTCCTTGACCAACCAATTCAACTTCTTTCTTTGATACTGCCTGATCGCCATAAATTATAACCTCATATCCTCTCTTCTTTGCTACCGAAGAAAATGCAATTTGCCATTGACTAGATTTTCCATCTAGCGTTATAGCGCCCATAGATTTTACAAAGACCAATTTTGCATCACTCGCCCAAGCTTGCGCGTCTTTCAGGGCCAACTCCTGTCCGCCTTTTACGGTAAATACCGCTTTAGTCACCACCACTTTTTCGCCCTCATTCTTTGGCACGAGTGCAGTTTCCACCTTTCCATTTTCAGAGACCCTGCCTTGGGTCATAGAAACTTCTTTAGTGTCTGGGACGACAAGCTGGTCATCTATGACTTTCGGCTTATCTCTTTCTATCTTTGTCGATTCCGATTGCAAAAAAGTAAACATCTTCGGATTAAAAAGATATAGGCCAAGAACACCAAGCACCAAGATGATAATGACTGCTAAAATTATAACAATATTTTTCTGGGACATGTTTTTAGAATTTTGAATTTAGAAATTTGAATTTGGAATTTTTCTATATTCCACACTCTAGATTCTAGATTCTATTTTTTAAGGCGTATAATAATAAGTTACAATAATTTTCGCTGATGCGATATACATACTCGGACCTCCTGTCGGATTGATATAGAGCACATTGTTCGTTGATTGGGTCGGCGCAATATAAAGTCCTGATGCTGTCGGATCAACTCGATGGAGCACTGTAAATGGAGTAGACACAGTAGCAGATGTCGCAACCGTATAATTAGTATACCCCGGATCCGCAGACCCGACTGCTTTCAGTCCCAAGGTAAGGTTGGAAGCATTGGCTGATGCGATTCCAGAAATTTCCACGAATGCGTTTTGAATATTTGCTCCCTGTTCTGTCAGATAAACTTGGAAATTTCTCAATGTTTCCGATGACAATGCACCAGTTTCTCCAGTAATAATGTATTCTGCTGTTCGCATCTCGGCTTTCGAAGTAGTGAAAGTGCAAGTCGAATTTCCAGATAATCCATAGCCTTCTACTTTTTCATTGCCCGCCGCATCTTTTGATCTTACGCGATAATAATAGACAGAGCTTGGAGCAAGGCCAGTCAATTGCGTTGCCTGAGGATTGGCGCCAAGACCGCTAGTCGGTGTACCACAAGTCGATCCAGGCGTACAGCTCGAAGACACAAAAGATGAATCCGTATCATACTGCACCTGCTTAGTAAATGTCGTCGACACAGAGTCTACTGGCGTCCAACTGATGTCTGCAGTCGATGCAGTATAAGTCGATGGCGGACAAGTCGCATTAAGTGAGCTTGGAGCAGAAGTGTCAATATAAAAACTCTTACTCTGACCATCGACTGCAGCATTGACCCAATTGCCGTATTCCAAGGTGCTTTGATTTTGAATCCTTGATCGCCACTTATATGAATTGCCATCCGTCAAACTCGGTACGTTTACAAATAATTTTACGGGCGTACCGACAGTGAAAGATTTGCATCCATCAGGACCAGTACCGTCAACAGTGCCCGTACCATCAAAAGCAGTTGCCACAGTTTTTACTTCTACCTGAATGCAGAGCGTTACATTCACCCCGGCCTGAGCTGTCGCGCGAAGCCAAGAATTTGCTTGATTGATACCGCCACCAGTAGAAATCTTGCCATCAGGGTTAGTATTGGTTAGTGGATCATGAGTCGGCGGGCTATCTGTCAGGTCATTGTTTGTTTCGAATTGTAAAAGATTTGTAGGATCAGCTGGCGCTGATGATAATTTCGTAAAACTCACACCATTTGAGGCATAGGTATTTGAGGTGATAACGATATTGCCAGTAGCGGAAGATGACGGGACATTAACATTCACACCAGATGCCGAGCTATCACCATGTCCCCAGGCTGTCACATTGCCATCTGTCACCTGTACTGCGTTGAAAAATGTCACATTATCAGAGGCAGTGCTTCTATTGCCGGCAATCGGACAAGTGCCGCTTTGGCAGAGATGATTTCCAATCACTACTATCGGATCATTGGTCGCTCCACTATTTGGATTGAGCGATGTAATCCTAGGCAAAACTCGAAATCCTGCATAAGCATGATCCTTTGAATCTGTTGTCCTACTCACCGTGGCATTACCAGTATATGAGTTATCAACAATCGCTGTCGGTATCTGAACACCGACACAAGTTGCTTGGTATGCGCTGCCAGTGCAAGTCGCAGTAGTTTGTTGCGTGCTGGTTGATCCGAGTATTGTGACAGTGCCAGCTACTCCGAAATGATTGCCATTTATAGTAATAATGCCATCCGAATCAGAAACCAAATATTCACGGGCTGCATCCGTAGTAGCAGTAGGCACAGTCAAAGAAGTTATTGTCGGATAAATATAAAATGTCGAGGAATTATTTGACGCTTTACTTGTCTGAAGATTGGTCACGACTATCACTCCGGAGTCGGTACCGGAATTAGGAATATCTACACCAGTAATTGATGCTGCACCCCAGGTCGGAGTTGACGCGGATGGGACAACACCATTCACCACGATTTGCGCATTGCCTCCGCCCGTCCCAAAATGATTACCGGAAATCGTAATCAGGTGAGTCTGTCTGCCACCGTCTGCCAACGCGCCATCAGTTTCATTAGTAAATCCAGTGATTTGTGGATAAATATAAAAAGTGGAATAGGTGTTAGAAGTCTTCGTGTCTGATTTAGTCAAAATAATATTTCCCGAATCAGTGCCAGTATTTGGTATGCCAATGCCAGTGATCGAGGCCGCACCCCAAGTCGGCGTGCCATCTTGAGTCTGTCCGTTTACCGCTATCGAACCTGCCACTGCGCCAAAATGATTTCCGTTTAGAGTGAATGTACCGTTTTGATAACCGCCATCAGAAAATGAAGCGCCTGATATACTGGTAACTCTAGGCCATATATTTATTGCGCTTTGCGTGTCGGTAGTATTTGTCGTTTTATTGCTCGAGCCCGTACCTTGCGTGACTATCGCATATCCAGAATCAGTCGAGTCGGATATGGTCGTTGGCACTTGTATCTTGATGCAAGTCTCCGCCCAACCGTCCACCGCGTCGCAAGTCCCGTCCGCCACATACGTCGCGACCGTACCGCCAACTATCACCACAGATCCGCCAGTGGGACCGGTGCCAAATTTATTACCGGTGATAGTGATGATTCCATCAGTATCTGCCGCTGCATATTCACGAGCGCCATCATTCGTGCCAAGCGGAGCAGTCAAAGAAGTGACGTCGGGATAAATATAAAATGTCAGCCCGTTGGAATCGGTCACGCCGGCAGCATAAATTATCAATCCACTAGTGGTCGCTCCGCCATAAGTAGTGGTCAAATCTGTCAAAGACAATTGGATAGTGATAGAGGTATTTGCCCAAGCGGTCACGCGCGCATCCGCAATCGTTTGCCCGCCAGTGCCACCGACTTTCACACAGCCAGTGCCTGCGCCACCCGCACAATTGGCACGACTGCCAGCATTTACCGTGCCGAATCCCGATCCGCTTATTACGATATTTGTATGTCCAATTCTCCCACCGTCAGCGAGCGCTGGTTCGTCATTATTCGTCACAGAAGTCGCATCCGGTCCGCAAGATGCTGTAGTGAATGAAAACTCACCAGAATACGCTGACCACTCTTGAGAAGTCACTCCGGCATTATCCTTGTATCTGACGTGCCACCAGTAAGTCGTATTGCAATTTAATTCTGTCGATAAAGTAGTATTGGTAAATGTGCCATTTGTGCTATTTACCACAATCGTCACCTGCGCAGTGGCGATAGTATCCTCCCACACTTTATTGCCTGCACCATAATCGCCAGATACTCTGGTTATCTGCCACTGCGAATCATTATGCGCATCTCCATCAGTGCCATCATCAAAATTAGAAGTGGTCAGTGTCGGATTTTTAGACTCACCTGTCGTGCCATTGGTCGGAGTAGAATTAGTCGGAGTAGTCGGCGTAAATTTAATATTATAAGTCAGATTGTTTGATGGATATGAAGTGTTTGAAGTTATATTTAAATTGCCATCAATCGCCGTGCCTGGTATCACGATAGACGGTATTGAGGTGTCGGTCCAAGTCGAAGATCCTGATGTCACCTCACCGCCATTGAAAGACACTTTATTGGCGGCACTGAATGCAGTCGGACAAGATCCTGATTGGCACAAATGATCACCGGAAATAGAAATCGTATCTCCTCTTCCACCCTTGAGATTCACTGGTGCTGTAGATGCAATCCTAGGCAAAACTCGAAATCCTGCGTAGGTATCGGTCCTGGAATCCGCCGTCCTGGTCAAAACAACATTGCCAGTATAGCTACTGTCAGCAATCGCCGTCGGCACTTGCAACCCGACGCAAGTCGCTTGATAAGCAGTGCCAGTACAAGTTGCTGTTGTTTGTTGCGTGCCGGTTGATCCGAGTATTGTGACGGTACCAGCTGCGCCGAAATGCGTGCCATTTACGGTAAATATTCCATCAGAATCAGCAACATTATATTCACGAGCCGCATCAGTGACAGCAGTCGGCACCGTCAAAGAAGTGACGTCCGGATATACGTAAAAAGTCTGACGCACGTCATCTGCGGTCGCACCGATAGTGACGAGCAAACCACTAGCGCCAGTACCGCCATTATTTGTATCAGGCAAAGATGAATCCACTGCGATAGTGATCGTCGTCTTATTAAATGTCGCGCCGGTACAAGATAAATCATAGGTGCCAATCGTCACCTTACTGCCAGTGCCTACATTACAGGTCGTACCAAATCCGAATCCGGATATTGAGATGGTCTGCGTCTCTCTCGCTCCATCAGTCAAAGCCGGCTCAGTGGAATTAGAAAATGAAGTGGCATTTGGTCTGACCGTTGTCGTGCCTGCCATGGTTTTAGGCGCACCTGTTTCTGTGGCGCCCGAGACTACATCCGCATTATTTGTTATTTCAAATTGCACTGTTTCGCCTCCTGCTGGATTATTGGCGCCATTGATTAAATCAAAACGAACATAAAAATAATATGTCGTGCCCGATGATATACCGAGTGATCCGCTCACTGCGGTTGGAGAACCATTGGCTACCAACGATGCCACCGTCGCGCCATATTGACCGATAACACCATTGGAATAATTGCCATCAGTATCATAAAAAAGTGCTAGATTGGAAAGATTGGTGGTAGCGGTTTGTCCGGCCGGCACTGTGACACCGACAGAAGTCACCGTATCAGATCCAGTATCTATAGAGAGCGTAAAAGCCGAACAAGTCGCAGCACTATTGCAAGTTGTCACATTGGCATATTGGGAAGTCGCGCCAGAATCAAGATCAATCGCTTTTGATCCAGCTGTTACGCCAACAGTCAAAGTCGCGGCCGCCACGTTTGGCGTGCCGGATACCTCTTGCGCTGCCGAGTATGCGGTGAAGTTTCCATTCGTGTCACGACCATAAATACGGAAATAATAAATCTGTCCGTTAGTGAGTCCAGTAATCGTTTGCGGACTTGTTGCGCCACCGCCAACATATCTCAAGCGCGCCGTGCCGTCGCAAATGGAACCAGCTATTGGACTTGACCCTTCAGTGGGTGCTTCGCCGCTTAATAGCGTGCTTGTTTTACAATAAATGTATACATTCTCAAGATCACCATCGCCGGGAGGCGCCCAATTCACCACGGACTGACCATCTTCTCCCGATGTCGCCCCCGCTCCGGTCGTCCCCGCGGGAGAGTCGTTGTCGATGGTTAATATTGAACTACCCGAATCCGTACCCAATTGACCATTAATACTAGTAAACCCAGTGATTGTCGCCGTCACATTATACAAACCGCCATCAGGCACCGGCATAGACGCGTGCGCTTTAGCCGTAAGCTTGATCTTAAATTGCGTATTCGTGGTAGAAACAGGAATACCACAAGTAGAAAGCGACGCCGAGTCACCAGACGGCGCAGCACTACAATAGGTCGTACCGCCAGCATCATTGGTAATGGCAACAGTCTGAATGTATTGCCCCATTCCAGCAGCAAGGCCGACAGTAGCTGCCGTCACGGTATCAGTGCCGGCATTTGTCGCGAGCCCGAACGAGTCCACGTTACCTGTGGCCGCTGGAGCTACCGTTGAATTCCCCGGCTCTGCGGAAACGAAGTTGGTGATAGTGACAACCGGCAATGCTGGTCTAAGCGCCAATGTATAAGATGCCCAACTATCGGCAGCGTTTGCTGTCCCACCAGTCCACTGAGCAGAGTCGTATGCTCCACTTGACCACGCAAATGACCCCATACCAGTCATAGAGTCATAGGTATCAACAGAGGTAACTGTTCTAAAA
>CAYHBU010000004.1:0-11765 GCA_964354925.1 uncultured Candidatus Saccharibacteria bacterium
AGGGTGTTTGGGGGCGGAAAATTCTGTGGCATGGGAAAAGTGCGGACAGACTTGGCGAGTTATTGAGAGATTAAAGAAAGAAGGAGTTTTGGTCGTGGCGCTTGAGCAGTCTTCAAAAAGCATCGTTCATTATGAATTCCAACCAAAATGGCCGATGGCCTTGGTGCTCGGCAATGAGGTCGCCGGCGTGCCAAAGAGCTTGATGGAGAGATGTGATGCTGTTGTGGAATTGCCTATGCAGGGGGAAAAAGAATCGTTAAACGTTGGAGTGGCTTTTGGAGTCGCTGGATATGGATTGAGAAAAGGATTTTTCGTTGACTAATTAGTTATAATAAGTATAATAATTGTGATTTTATGGATAAGACTGACTCGCAAAAAAGCCGCCCTCAAATTAACGGCAAGCATTGGCTTAAGCCGTTTTTATTTATGTTCGCTAAGCTGTCGGTCTGGATCGTAGTTCCTGTGCTCGCAGCCGTTTTTTTGGGAAAATTGTTTGATGAAAAATATAACACCGAGCCCTGGCTATTCCTTTTGAGCGTTGGTGTGGCATTTATGATATCTATGATCGGTTTGGTGACTAGCGCTTCTAAAGCATTTAAAGACATCGAGGTTAATAAATAACAATGACTGATCAATCTGAACAAATTATCCAAGGTGAGAATATCAATCACGAAGTGACGATTTTTGCTGAGCCGATTTTTCATATAGGTGGATTTCAGATAACAAATTCTCTCTTTGTTTCTTGGGCGGTGGTATTGTTGATTGTTGTTGTCGGAATCAGAGTCAAAAGAAAAATAAATATCATTCCAGGAAAGATTCAAAACGCTTTTGAAATAATCATTGATAAATTCCTTGAAGTTTTTGATTCTGTCACTAGTTCTCGGGAAAAATCTCTTAAATTTTTCCCACTCATTTTCGCTTTTTTCGTATTCATCCTCTTGAATAATTGGCTCGGTCTATTGCCAGGCGTCGGATCCGTGGGCGAGGTGGTATCGGAGCACGGAGAAAACACATTGATTCCGTTTTTGCGTGGTGGCACTGCGGATTTGAATACTACATTGGCACTCGCAATAATTGGCGTGGTTGCCAGCCACATCTTGGGCATCTTGTCGGTCGGATTATTCCATCATTTCAATAAATTCATAAACGTAAAGGCTGCGATAGAGATTCCCGGTAAAGTATTCAAGGATCCAACCATAATCATAGTCAATCCGATCAAGATTTTTGTGGGATTGCTTGAGGTAGTGGGGGAGATCGCTAAGGTTGCAAGCTTGTCATTTCGTCTTTTTGGAAATATATTCGCTGGAGAAGTGCTATTGGTTTCCATATCTGCAATCCTGGCTTTCGGACTGCCAATACCATTTATGTTCTTGGAAGTTTTGGTTGGCTTGATTCAAGCCCTGATTTTTGCTATTTTGATTCTGGTTTATCTTACGATACATACGACAGCAGAGGAGCATTAGATTAAAAAAAATATAATTTATAATTTCTAAAAATTACTATTTCCAACAAGTCTGTTAGGAGTAGTAAAAAGAAAAAACAATAATATGGAATTCGTAATGTTGGCTAAAGCATTGGCTATCGGTATTGGTGCAATTGGTCCTGGTATTGGCATTGGTCTTATTGGTGCAAAAGCTATGGAGGCAATTGGTAGGAATCCAGAAGCGACTGGCAAGATTTTGGTCCCGATGCTTTTAGTATCAGCATTTGCTGAAGCTATTGCTATTTACGCTCTTGTTATCGCTTTCAGTATTAAATAAATCGGCAATTTTGGATTACTTATGGATTCTCTTATAGAAACATTTCACATTGATATCAAGCTGATTATTGCTCAAATAATTAATTTTGGGATAGTATTTTTGGTTTTGTATTATCTTATCCTGAAGCCACTTTTGAGAATAATGAAAGAAAGGGAGGGAAAGATACAAGACGGGCTTAAATTTTCTGAACAGGTAGAGCGAGATGTGAAGGAAATCCAGGAAAAAAGATCTGGTATTTTGGCAGAAGCCAAAGTAAAGGCTGATATGGAAATCGCAGAGGCTAAAAAAATTGCCGAATTGAAAGGCGCAGAAATCTTAGACAAAGCTCAAAAACAAGCCCAAGAAATAGTCATGATTGCAAAGGTGCAAGGAGATGACGAAAGGCAAAAAATTGTGGATAAGTCCAAGCAAGAAGTCTTGGACTTGGCTTTTGCTGTAGCTACTAGAGTGCTTGGCAAGAAAATCGGTGAAAAGGAAGATAAGGAATTAACTCAAAAATTCATCAAAGAGATTTAGCGCATGAAATATACCGCGAAACAATATGGATTGGCCCTTGCAGAGGCGATACAGGGCAAAAAGGGAAAAGAGATCGAGAGCATCTTAAACATTTTTTTTTCAGTGCTCAAAAAAAATAGGGATCTGAGTCTTGCGAATAAAATATTCGGCGAATTTGAAAAAAAATATTCGGAAGAAAATGGAATCTTTGACGGAGAGATAAGCTTCGCCAGACATGCGGATACAAAACTCAAGAACTCTATCGAGAAGAAGATCGTTGAAAGAGGTTTGGCGGGTAAAAAAATAAAAGAATTGAGATTGAGGGAGGTGGTGGATAAAGGGTTAATTGGAGGATTTAAATTGAGAGTGGGAGGAATGTTGATGGATGCAAGCATCAAGAGAGCACTAAATAAAATTAAAGACGAATTATCAATAGTGAATTAAAGCCGCTGTTAGCTGGAAGCTAGGAGCTGATAGCTAAAAACTAAATCAATGAGTGATATAAAACAAATCGTAAAAGATTTAAAAAAGAAAATAGAGGGTATGGAGTTGAGACCTGAGATGGAAAGCGTTGGCACTGTCGCAAAGGTGAGCGATGGCATTGCTTTGATTGATGGACTGTCTGACGTTTCAGCTGGGGAGATGATTGAATTTGAAAAGCAGGGTGTTGTTGGTGTGGCCTTGAATCTTGAAGAAAATTCAGTTGGTGCGATTATTTTGGGCGACTACGATAAAATCAAAGAAGGTGATCAGGTGAAAAAGACTGGAAAAATGCTCTCTATCCCGGTAGGCAAAGATATGATTGGCAGAGTTGTTGATGCTCTTGGCAATCCTATCGATGGCAAGGGCGCAATCAAATCAGACAAGACTTATCCGATTGAAAAAATCGCTCCAGGTGTAATCTATCGTGAATCAGTAGGCACTCCTTTGCAAACTGGCATCAAAGCGATTGATGCGATGATCCCGATTGGTCGCGGCCAACGTGAGCTTATTATCGGCGACAGGCAAACCGGTAAGACTGCAATCGCTATTGATACGATTATCAATCAGCAATTCAATGCTGAAGGCAAGACCCCAATCTGTATTTATGTTGCTATTGGTCAGAAAGAAGCAAAAGTCGCCAGAATCGTCGAAGAGCTGAAAAGGCGAGGAGCTATGAAATATACGATTGTAGTATCAGCATCTGCTTCGTCTCCCGCTGCTTTGTGGTATCTGGCCCCTTATGCTGGTTGTGCTATTGGCGAATATTTTATGGATAAAGGCCAAGATGCGCTCGTGATTTATGATGATCTATCAAAGCATGCTTGGGCCTATCGCCAAATCTCCCTTTTATTGCGCAGGCCACCTGGTCGCGAGGCGTATCCCGGAGATGTTTTCTATGTGCATTCTAAGCTTCTTGAGCGTGCTGCAAAATTAAGCAAGGAAATGGGAGGAGGGTCATTGACTGCTCTCCCAATCATCGAAACTCAGGCTGGCGATATTTCTGCATATATCCCTACCAATGTCATTTCTATCACCGATGGTCAGATCTTCCTTGAACCGGATCTCTTTTACCAAGGCATAAAACCGGCTATCTCTGTCGGATTGTCTGTGTCTCGCGTTGGTTCGGCTGCGCAAACAAAAGCGATGAAAAAGGTTTCCGGCAAGATGCGTCTTGAGCTTGCGCAATATAGGGAGCTTGCCGCTTTTGCGCAATTTGCCTCTGATTTGGATGAAGAGACAAAAAACAAAATTGAACGAGGCAAGAGGCTTGTTGAGGTTTTGAAGCAGGATCAATATTCTCCATTGCCTTTTGAAAGGCAGGTTTGCATCATCTATGCTGCCGTCAATAATCACCTGGATGATGTGGCGGTTGAAAAGATAAAAGATTTTGAAGAAAAATTCTATGAGTATCTGGATAATTTCGAAAAAGATTTATTTGAAAAAATAAAATCATCGGGCACTATCGATGAAGAGAGTGAGCAAAAATTAAAAGAGGCAATCAGGGGGTTTAAAGAAAGATTCAAATAAAGATGTCCTTAAGGATTATAAAAAACAGAATAAAATCTATTCAAAATACATCGCAGATCACTAAGGCGATGGAAATGGTAGCTGCATCTAAAATGAGAAAAGCTCAGGAGATGGCTATTAATACGAGATTTTATACCATCAAGGCGCTTGAGCTGTTGTCTAACTTGGCTTCTTCATTTAAGGACGTGAGCCATTACCTGATCGAGGTTCCTAAGGCTACAGAAAGATTTTGTTTTTTAGTCGTCACGTCAGACAAGGGTCTTTGTGGAGGTTTCAATAGTTCTGTATTGAATTCGGTCTTGAAGTCGATTGAAAAATACGGTAAAGACAATGTTGATATCGTTGCAATCGGGAAAAGGGGGTCGGATTTCTTGAAGCACAAAAAAGTCAATATCATAGCATCATTTGCAGATTTTGGAGATTATGTAGAATTGGAAGAGACTGCAGCGATTGCCCGTCTTTTAATGGAGTATCAGAAAGAAGGAAAATACAAAGAAACTCATATTTTTTACAATAAATTTATTTCCACTTTGAAACAAAGACAATTTTCTTACAAGATATTGCCATTAGATTTTGAAATCTTGAAAGATGTGGCGAAAGAAATCATTCCCGATAGCGGAAGATATTCTGATCTTAAGAATGATTTTTTGCAAAAAGATGAGCCAAGAATAGAATATACCCTTGAGCCGTCAAAAATGAGCATTATTGAAAATTTGTTGCCCAGTCTTTTTGAGATCCAGATCCATTATGCGGTGCTTGAATCAAATGCTTCTGAGCACTCGGCAAGAATGGTAGCGATGAAAAGCGCATCAGATAATGCAAAAAGCATAATAGAAGAATTAAGGTTGATCTATAACAAGGCTCGCCAAGCAAATATTACTAAAGAATTGAGCGAGATCAGTGCCGGAGCGGAAGCGTTAAAAAGTTAAAAGTTAAAGTTAAAAATTATGGAACACACAAAAGGTAAAGAGGCGGAGGAAAAAAATAATATAGGCCACATAACCCAGATCATCAGTTCTGTCGTTGATGTTGAATTCAATGATGGCAAATTGCCAGAAATACACGAGGCTATAAATATTCCTCTTGAAGGAGGTGAAAGGCTTGTCTTGGAAGTGGCTCAACATCTCGGAGCAAGCCAAGTGAGATGCATTGCGATGGGAGTGACAGACGGCTTGAAAAGGGGGCAAAAAGCGATTGCGACTGGAGATGCAATCAGGGTGCCAGTCGGTGAAGCCGTGCTCGGCAGGATGACCAATGTCTTAGGAGAGCCGATCGACAATAAGGGCAAGATACAGGGCAAAAAAGTTGAATTTTCCTCAATTCATAGGAAGGCCCCGACTTTCAGCGAGCAGTCTACTGAGACTGAAGTTTTTGAAACTGGCATCAAGGTTATTGACTTGATCGCGCCTTTTGTTAAGGGTGGAAAGATTGGTCTTTTCGGTGGTGCAGGTGTCGGTAAAACGGTTTTGATCCAAGAATTGATTCATAACATCGCTACTCAGCACGGCGGATATTCTGTGTTCGCGGGTGTGGGCGAAAGGACTAGGGAGGGCAATGATCTTTATCATGAAATGGTGGAATCGGGAGTTATTGATAAGACTGCGCTTGTTTTTGGACAGATGAATGAGCCATCAGGCGTGCGTTTGCGTGTTGCATTGTCTGGTCTCACTATGGCTGAACATTTTCGCGATAAGATGGAAAAAGACGTTTTGATATTTTTGGATAATATTTTCAGATTTATCCAAGCGGGTTCTGAGGTTTCTGCCTTGCTTGGTCGTATGCCTTCGGCGGTAGGATACCAGCCGACCTTGGCTTCAGAAATGGGTGAACTTCAAGAAAGGATTACTTCCACTAAAACCGGTTCCATCACATCAGTACAAGCAGTGTATGTGCCTGCTGATGATTTGACCGATCCTGCTCCAGCCGCAACATTTTCTCATTTGTATTCCACTGTCGTATTGTCTCGTTCTCTGGCTGAGCTTGGTATCTATCCTGCTATTGATCCATTGGATTCCGCATCTACTATCTTGACGCCACTTGTTATCGGCAAGGATCATTATGACGTTGCTCGCGGAGTGCAAAAAGTCTTGCAAAGATACAAGGATTTAAAGGATATTATTGCCATTTTGGGCATGGAAGAGTTGTCAGAAGATGATAAATTGACAGTTGCTCGCGCAAGAAAGATCCAGAAATTTTTGTCACAGCCTTTTTCAGTGGCAGAAATATTTACTGGAGCACCTGGCAAATATGTTCCGCTCAAAGAAACTATCAGAGGATTCAAAGAGATTCTTGATGGAAAACACGATGATAAGTCAGAATCTGCTTTTTATATGAAGGGTGGTATTGATGAGGTGAAATAAAAATATAAATATGTTTCAACTATCCATAATCTCATTGGAAAAAATCGAATATCGCGACAAAGTTGATGAAGTTATTTGCCCTGGGTCAGAGGGGGAGCTGTCTGTGTTGGAAAATCATATCCCATTGATAACAGCGCTGAAGGAAGGGGAGATAACCGTGAAAAAAAATAATCAGATTGAAAAGCAGATAAAGATATCCAGGGGCGTGCTAGAGGTAAAATCAAAAGAAGTCGTATTGCTCATAACAAAAATATAAACTCCGTCTTATAACACAAAACCCCCGACATCATGTCGGGGGTTTTGTGTTATAATTATCATAATAATATTTATTTCACCATGAAAAAATCGATTATTTTAATTGCCCTGCTTGTCTTGGTGATGTTGGCAATGTTTGCTTTTGATAGATTTTACTTGTCAAAGTTGGAAGACAAAAAGTGCGGAGATAATATCTGCGACATCAGGGAGAAATCAGATTCTAGCCTATGTCCTCAGGATTGCAAAATAGAGAAAAAAGAGGACATTGTTTCCGGGGTGGGCATCATCAAATACTATTCATTGGAAGGTGGGTTTTTCGGAATTTTGGCGGATAGTGGCGCTAAATATTTGCCTACGAATTTGGCGGATGAATTCAAAAAAGATGGCTTGCTAATAATTTTTAAAGTTAAGAAGCAGGAATATGAGGCGGGCATACAGATCTGGGGAGAGAGCGTTGAAGTGATTGAGATAAACAAGAAAGAAGCCGTTTCACAAAGAGACATAGCGGCGAATTCTCCTTTCGGTATCCATACGGCCCAGGTCACATCCTTGAAATTGGACAATCCGTTTTCTTTGGCGACTGATATCGGCGCGAAGTGGGATGGGCCGGCATTGTATTTTTTCTGGACACTGATTGCTAAAAATCCTAAAAATACTGAGTTTGATTGGGACAGATATGATAAATATTTGCAAGTAATGCCTCAGTCAATGATGATGATGGGGAATATTGCGATAGGTAGTCCGTTGAAAGATGGCGCAACTTACGAGAGGTTTGCGAAAAGCAAAAAATCTTTCTTGCCCAAAGACGAAATGTATTACAAGAAATTTGTTGAAGCGGTGGTGGAGAGATATGACGGTGACGGCATAGAGGATATGCCTAATCTTAAAAATCCTATCAAGCATTGGCAGATAGACAACGAGCCGCCTCATGCTATGACTGATTATGTTCAATTTTTGAAAATCAGTTATGAAGCCGTCAAAGTAGCGGATGGCAACGCAAAGGTTTTGATTGGCGGGGTGCCTGGTATGCCACCGCTTTCTGCTTATCTGGATTCTTTTGATAAATATTTTTTTCCTATCCTGCAAGATCTTTCCAAGATGGAAGGGAGGTATTTCGATATCCTTGATTATCATTGGTATGGCAATGCGACAGGAGATTATTCGGATATGAAAAAAGCTTATGATTATATAGATGGCAAAGCTAAATCTCTCGGCATTGATTATGATGAGGTCTGGATGACTGAGATGGGAACATATAGTGGAGACCCTAAAGGCATAAATTCTTTGGCGGGATTGATTGATTTTCCAAAACAGACAGAAGGCCAGCAGGCAATCGATGTAGTGAAAAGATATGTTTATCCGCTTTCATTCGGTGTTAAAAAAATATTTCTGGCGTTTGGTCTCATAGAAGGATTCAAGTATAATCAAGGCTACTTTGATTTTACGGGATTGATTTATGATGGAAGGTTCAATAGTGATCTCGGCAGTGGCGTAAAAAAACTATCTTACTATACCTATAAAAAAATGGTAGAAACACTTGAAGATTCTGATTGGTCCAACATCAAATCCATTCAAGAAAAAGACGGAGTGTATGTTTATCGGCTGTTAAAACATGGTGCCCCAATTTATATTGCATGGAATGACAACCAGGAGGAAAAGCAGGTGACCATCTATGGCATAGATTCAAGCGAGGTGAGGATTACGGAAGCAGTGCCCAAATATGAAACTGGAAAAGAATTGGCAGATTACAGTACCGCTTTTGAAACGGAAACAAGAAAAGTTGATGCGAACAAGATAACAATAACCTTAAAAGATAAGCCGGTCTTCGTGGAGGGAAGATAGATGCTGGTCTAGTCGAAAATTTTAATTTCCCCATATTCTCCATCATACCCTGGACGTATCGATAGTTTTCTTTCTCTCACTCGCTCGATGGCCTCGACTATTTTTGCATCAGTCATGCCTTTCAATCCGTTGCTAGGTATTTCCATTAATATCTTGAGTTCGTTGCCAAATTGCATTATCAATCTTTCGTATTCCGCTCCTACCTTTTTAGTGGATTCGCCCATATCAAAAGCTTCGGCTATAATTTCTTTTAGTCCGACCAGGTTGTAAAAAGGAACATTGCTGGAAAGTTTGCTAATATTGCTTTTGATATTTATTTTGACATTCCTATCGGCCAGTTTGTGGACGCGGTTCATTACACCGATGACTAGCAGTTTTTTGCATTTTGGGCAAATGCCGTTATGTTTTTCGGTTTCTTCGGGGTGAAATGAGATGTCACAGGCACGATGGCCGTCATAGTGATATTTCCCTTCTTCTGGGAAAAACTCTATCGTCCCCATAAACTTTTCTTTTTCTCCTTTCCTCATTTTCCTTTCAGCGGGTGATCCGCTTTTGATGGCTTTCATTATTCCTTGATAAGACAGTTCGGTATCGAATATGTTCGCTTCTCGCCCTATCTTACCCAAGCTATGTGAGTCAGAATTTGAAATTAGAGCGACATTATCTAATTGCGATACTTGCCAATTCATAGCCGGATCAGATGATAATCCTGTTTCGATGGCAAAAATATTTTTAGAATATTGGCCAAAACACTCTTCAATCGAATCAAATCCCGACATTGATCCAAACACCGAAAACCACGGCGTCCAAGCATGGGCGGGGATGATGACAGCTTCAGGGTTGATGTTGAAGATTATTTTGGCGAGCTCCTCACAATCTAATCCTAGGATTGGTCTGCCATCGGATTTTATATTACCTATTTTAGAAAGACTGGTATTTATTTTCTCAGCTGTTTCAATGTCTGATGAGAATATGAGATTGTGAACACGGCGAGTTTTGCCGCCCCTGGAGTAGATACTGGAGATTTCTACCGAGAGTAGGAATCGAGTGTCGGCGAAAGTTCCTTTGATGGTTTTTAGCTTGTATTTTTCTTTAAGCTTGAAAAGTCCTGGTTCGGCCGGTTCTAGTTTTGTTTTGATTTCTTTGATCCAGGCTGGATGTGTAAAGTCTCCGGTACCCATCACCAAGATACCTTTATCGTCGGCCCAGCGGTCTAATTCTTCCAGTATCATATTTTTGCTAGTGGCCCTACTGTATTTGGAGTGGATGTGCAGGTCAGCGATAAATTTCATAACGGGATTCTAGCATAGAAAAAATCTCCCGCCAATTATATTGGCGGGAGATGATAACAGGTTTCTTTTGACCAACCTTTTTCTGTGGCTGTTTTTAATGTGTTTAGAATCATTGCAATATTTCGTTGATTGCCGTCTCTGAAATAACTTCATTACTGGACCATCTGTTGTTTTTTATATCAATTGCTAATCCAGAAAATTTCTTTTTTCTGGCATCATCGTATTTCCATGACGGACATTTGTATATCTTAATAGCAACATAAAGTATTGTAATAGCTATAGATCCGAAGAAGATGAACAGTACGCCATCTATTATTTCCTTCATTATTTTCCTCCCTTTATCTTTAATGCTTTCAAAACATTATTTTTTAATTGTTCTCTTTTTTTGTTTGAGTCAAGGCTTCCTGTTGTTAAGCCGACATATATGCGCGGATCTCGGCATTTTTCATTGTCGCAAATTTCTTCAATCGAATGAATAGATTTAAAGTCGGTCTCAAAAAGCTGTGTAGAAGTAAGTCCAGTTATTCTTCGGGCGATTCTGCTCATTATGCACCTCCATGTTATTTATATTTTAATGTTCTATTTGTTGTGTGCCCGGGGCCGGACTCGAACCGGCACGGCTTTAAGGCCAAGGGATTTTAAGTCCCTCGTGTATACCAATTTCACCACCCGGGCAAAATCCGCCATGGCGGATCAACTTACGACTGACAACTTATAACCTATGACAAAATCTAACAAAATTTAAACTACGCTTCAAGTCCGCTGTTGTTTGTTATGAGTTTTTGGTCATAAGTTATTTTGTTGAGGCCTGGGCCGGAATTGAACCGGCGTATAAGAGTTTTGCAGACTCTTGCCTTACCACTTGGCGACCAGGCCATAAAGGATAAAATATAGAATACAGAATCTAGCGATAAAATTCAAATGCATAGTCCTTTAATCGCCAGTCTCTAGTTATTATCCACTGTTTCATCAATATGTTCCATTGCCTTGAAAACGCTCTGTTCGGCTTTCGCTAATTTATCTATTTCAAACCTGATCCTTGGGATGGGTTTTGTGCGCAACGTCCTATTTAGTATTTTTTGGACTTCATAAATCTGCCTATTGATTTGAGCAATGACTTCTTCCTCCTTGTTTTCTGGAAAAATAGTTATATAGATTGTAGAATTTTTCAAATCAGAAGACGTGGAAATCCTGGAGATCGTTATCAGATTGTCTCTGGAAATATCAATGTTACGAAAGAGTATTTTGCTAACCTCTTCTGTTAATAATTGATTCATTTTTTGAGTTCGGAGAGATTCTTCGTTCATACTATTTTAATTCTACTGGCAATGCTTTTTCTTCGTAAAATTCCAAAGTGAAGCCAGTTTGTATTTTAATGTCTTTCGGTTCAAGAGGGGTGAATAATATGCCACATTCTCTTCCCTGTACGACTTCCGGTGATTCAACTTTATCTTGCTGGAGGCGAGTTATTTTGCCTTTGCCTATCTTGCCGCTGTCTTTGATGATATCTGCGACAACTCCTTTTTTAGCGATTCCTGAGGTGACTTTCCCTCCGATGATCTGGTCGCCGTTTGGCAATTGCTTGAATACGGCAAGCACATTCAATTTCCCGATCAATATCCTTTCTATTTCTGGCTTGACGAGCGACTTCAACTCTTCTTTTATGCTATCAACGAGATTGTAAATTATGTCTTCCGAGATTACTTTGACGCATAAATTTTCAGCTTGCATACGTAATGAGGACGGAATTT
>CAYHBU010000004.1:11775-14858 GCA_964354925.1 uncultured Candidatus Saccharibacteria bacterium
TTAACTTTGAATCCGCAAACGATTGCCTTTGTCGCGTCAGCGAATTTGATATCTGATTCGTCTATGTCGCTAGCTCCGCTTTTCACTATTTTGGTGGCGACATTGGTAAAGTTGAGATTTGAAATCATATTGTTCAAGGCTTCTTCTGATCCGGCGACATCAGCTTTGAGTATGATATTGAGAATCGGCTTGTCTGTCGATTCTGATTCTTGTGCAGCGCCACTTTCTTTTTCAGAAATTTTCACTAAGTTTTCTTGGACTAATTTTTCCGCTTCTTTTTTATCGCTCACTGCAATGAATTTTTCTCCTAGTGGAGCAACGCTTGGCAATCCTAGGATTAAAACAGGGGAGGAGAAAGTAGCTTCCTTTATTGCCTTGCCCTGGAAGTCCTCGAGTGATTTTATTTTCCCATAAATAGATTCAATCACGATAAAATCTCCAGATCTCAATATGCCGTTCGTAATTATTAGCGTTGCAACGATGCCTCTTTGAGGATTGGTGTGTGATTCGATAATGACGCCTTCGGCCGGCGCTGAGGTATCGGCTTTTAATTCTTCCATGTCGGCAACTAGAAGTATGAGCTCCAATATTTCAGGTATGCCTTGGCCATTGAGAGCTGATATGGCTTGGAATGGGATATTGCCACCCCAACCTTCGAGCAATACTTCTTTTTCGGCGAGTTGAGTTTTGACCCTGTCGATATTGGCTTCCGGTTTATCGATTTTATTGATGGCGACGATATACGGGATTTTAGCTTCTTGGATATGTTTTAATGCTTCAATTGTTTGAGGCTTGAGGCCTTCATCTGCGGCAACGACTAATATGGCGACATCGGCGACAGCTGCGCCACGAGAGCGCATCTTGTCAAAAGCTTCATGGCCGGGAGTGTCAATGAAGGTGATTTTCTTGCCATTGTGGACGATTTCATAGGCACCGATGTGCTGAGTGATACCGCCTGATTCTTTCGCGATTACGTTTGTTTTTCTGATGGTGTCGAGAAGTTTCGTCTTGCCATGATCAATATGGCCCATTACTACGACGATGGGTGGACGAGTGACATTGGTTGTATTTTCTGATTTTTTCATGATAAGGCGAATAATACCAGAAAATCTCAAAATTACAACCTAAAAACTGAGATTGTAAAACTCTCTGTGTTCGTATCTGGCGCGCTTATTTAATTGCGCCGAAGACGAGTTGTGGCAAGAAAATGTTCGTCTTTGCAAACTCTCTGCGGTGAAGTATTAGCCTTTGTGCGAACCTACTTCGCACGCGCGGGGATTTCTGAGTGATTATTAAAATATAAATATAGCAGCACTTCTATTTACATAATCTATAATATTAATATTTTGCTCCGCGACCTATGCATGGCGAGTCGGATTTTAAACGAAAATCAGATGAGGATATATTAAAGAATAGGGGATCGGCAATTATTGAATTGGCATCCTTTTTTGTAAATAATTGGTAATCTCTAAATTGAGCAACGGTAAATATTGTTGGTTGTGGCCCATCATATAACTCAGCCATTTTCATTTCCGGACTTGATTGATACCAACAATTATTATCAAGGGTCATTCCTTTTTTTGCCCAATCATATCCGAACATACCAATAGCGGTATCTTTGGCTTGATAAAAAATATTGTTGCTTATGTAAATTGATTTTGTATCGGCAGTATTAGTATTTGTTAATATATGTGCTCCACCACGATCTGGTCTCTGGCTATTACCCCAGCTATGGCCGGCATTTACCGCCGTATTGTTTTCAAATATTATATTATATGTCTGTGATGATTCCGGCTTACTCCAATATTCAAATGAAGCTAACCCGCAATTCCACATTACATTATTTTTGTATGTAATATTGTATTGTTTAACATCTGGCATATTGTTCTGATTGCTGAGACAAGTGTCATAAATTTCCCAGATTCTGTTTCCTTCAACGATATTGTCATGCGCTTGACTCCAAAATTCAATCCCGTTACCAAATCTCACATTACTGCTATCACCACGCAAATCACCGCCTCCAATGTATGAGATGTCCATATTTTTTATCGTAATATGATGAGTTTTCCCTCCGCCAATTCCGTGAGCAGCGCCATATTTTAGTGCGAGACCATCAATCGTTACATAAGAAGCTTTTTCTTGATCAATAATATGTTTGCGCAATGCGGCTTCTATGTCAGAGTAAAAAATTGCCGGATTACCAACTGAATAAATATGTAAAATTTTACTGCTTTTATCTAGCCAATAATCACCCTGATTGACGAGAGAAGCGATGTTCCACCTCTTCTCCCCAAAAGCGGACCCACCATTAAAAATTAAATTACCGACATCGGTTTCAAATGCCGACGAGCTTTTCCATACATTTCCAGCTTCTTGAATCCAATCATTGGTACTGCCTTTATTTAAAGACCCGAGAATCAAAGGTTTCTCAGTGGCATCACCATAAGAACCGTAGATAATAGGATTGCTTGCGGCACCGCTAGTAATCTTTAGCTGTCCGCGCCATATCTCGCCTTTTTTGAAAAGTATTCTTGATCCCGGACCGAATTTTACGGAATTAACTTTTTGAATGCTTTCCCATGCGGCATTAGAACTCAACCCGTCATTTTTGTCATCGCCTTCGCGCGAATCAATATAATAGACAGAAAATTTATCACCTATTTTTTGCACTCGATTGTTTTGTTTGTTGGAAATAAAGAAAGCGACTACCAAAAATACGGCCACCGCTACAACAAGACAATAAATTGTTTTTCGCATAATAGAATGCATACAGTAAAAAATTAATGAATTGAATTTGATAAAATTATTTGTGCTAACGAAACTCGATCTATGGCTGTATTTATTATATAAAATTCGAACCTTTTTTGAAACCGATTCAGACAAAGAAATCTGAACCGCACCCCGACACAATACATCTGTGGAGGAATCCGCGCGGGCTTCTGGATTTTTTTTGGGGGGGGGAATGCATTAGTGTGGCGGCGTGGGGGGGGGCCCCGGGTGTGCGTTTTTTGGGTTTGGGGATTTTTGGGGGGGGGGGGGGGTTTTTATTTTGGGGGGGGGGGGGGGGGGGGCGCGGGCGGGGG
>CAYHBU010000004.1:14868-27185 GCA_964354925.1 uncultured Candidatus Saccharibacteria bacterium
CGCTTTCGGCGCGACCCCGCTTTGTCCGTTTCTTCTGATTCCGAATTTTGGCGGAGGGGGAGAGATTTGAACTCTCGAAGGGATTGCTCCCTTACCGCTTTTCGAGTGCGGCCCATTCAACCACTCTGGCACCCCTCCATTTTTAACTCAAAGATTAAGACTGAAAACCCAAGACAAATTTGTTTTTAGCCACAAGCCTTTATTTTTTAGTTTTGAGCGCTTGCCACATTAAAGCAAAGATGCCGATTGTTGCCAAGATCAAGATTATTTTCATCATAGGATTGTTTTTGGTTTTAAGATTCTCACCGATATTCGCAGAAAGACCATTGTCATTTCTTGCGTCAATCATTGTATCACTATTTTCGTTCTGCGCCAGTTGTTCAATTTTTTGCTCTTCCACGGTTTGTGCCTTTGCGGAATTGATCAGGTTTTTGATAATATTATTTTCCGAGACGATGATTCGGTTGTTTTTAATTAGTGCGTTATTGATATCAGCGGATGATGCCTGGACGTTCTGGATGTTTACAGATGTTGAGTTTGACGTATTGTTGCTTGAAATGATGTTTGGTCCGGATGGCGTCGGATTTTGGGTCCACATGAAAATATCGTCTTGATTCCTGGAGGCAGAAAACCCTTCCTTGGTTTTTTCATATTTTATTTCTTCTATCAGGATATCTTCTGGATACAGGAAATGCAAAGTGTCAGTATCATTATTGAGCGATATTTTCGTAATGTCTTTGGAAAAAACCAAATAGCTTTTAGGCGCAATGAAAGTATTTTGTGGAATGGAGAACCCTTTTGATTTGCCGTCATCTTTCAATTTCCACTTGGAAATATCAACGGGGAAATTGTTGGAGTTATAAATTTCAATCCATTCTCCGGTATCCTTTTCTATTGGAGAGGGGATGAATTCATTGATGTATACGCCAGAAGGATAGATCGTAGACGTGATTTGGGTTTGGGACTTTGAAGAACTGTCAGAAACGGATAGGGTGATGATATATTTGCCCGGGAAGATATATTTATGTTTGGCAATTTTTTCTTTGGATATCTGGCCATTTCCGAAATTCCACTCATAAGACGTGATATCGCCGATTGATTTTGAGGCATCAAAAATTATTTCTTGCCCGGCAAGAGCTATGATGTTTTCTCCGGCGTCGGCGGTAATGGAGCTTTGAATCTTGAATTTGGAATTTTGAGAATTAGAAATGGTTGATGAAGCGCCATTTTGATTATCTGTTGTTTGTTGATTGTTTATTGAAGATTGATCTGTTTGGCCAGTGGCGTTCTGTGTGGATGCATAATCGGAATTTTGTATCCCGAGAGTGTTTGAGTCTGCGTGCTCTTTCCAGTTGGTGCTGGCATAGTCATTTGAATTTGCGTCTATTCTTTCTAGCGAATAATTTTTCGCTTCAATGTAATTGAATGGTTCGATAAGGTTTCCATCAGCATCTTTGAGGCCGATTTTTTCTCCGGATTCATTGAGCGAGCCCCATGAGCTGTCGATCAAGAGGCCATTAAAGTCAGGATATTTTTCTTTTAATTTTGTCGCGTTTTGCGCGATGATAGCGTATTGTCCGGCGCCAATCATGGTATTGGTGTTTGGGAAATTTAGATTATGGCTCGTGCCATTGGGCTTGGTGTCGGAAAAATCCTCCACGAATTTCCAGTCAGCCAAGTCTATGGGATCGGTGCCACGGTTGTAGATTTCTATCCATTCGTAATCTTGTGGTTCTGAGGCGCCAATTTCATTTATGACGACATCTTGGTTGGCGGCAAGTGAAATGGTGGTCGTAAAAAAGAATAAAAATAGAGAGATGGTTAAAGCAGTAAAAAGTTTTTTCATTGATTAAGATTATTTGTTATTATATGATTGTATATAATAGTTATTTTAAAAACAACGCTTGGTTAGCGGAGGTGGATTATGAGCAGGAAAAGACCGAACAAGGAAAATAATCTAAAAAGCGGTGATAAACTGGTGGACTGGCTATTTAAACGATTGATGGATGCAGCGGATAAAAAGGTTGTTGGATTGAAATTCAAAAAGATTGCAGGTAAAAAAATAAAAAAAGTCGGAAAGAATTATGAGGCAGATGGTGATCTTGGTAGAACTTATTTGTTTTTTGGATATCCAGACATCAAGAGCGATATTGAAATTGAATACAGGATGAGCAAGCGTTCCAAGGGAAGGGTGTTCATGCACGAGTTGATGCATGTTTTATTCAAGCAAAATGTGAGGAGAGAAAAATATATCAGGCAGTTAGAAAATTATCTATGGCCTCGACTTTGCGAAGAGCAAAAACAAGAGTTTATAAAAAAAGCGCATTTGTTGAGAGATGAATCACGCCTGCATTAATACAGGCGTGATTTTTGTTTTGTCGATAACGTGATAATCTAGTACAATAAAATCAATGTTTATAATCGATTTAATCTCTCAATTTCTAATATTTTTGACTGAGTTGGTCATCAAGACGATTGATGCCTTCGGATATTTTGGCATTGGCATCTTGATGGGATTGGAAAGCGCGGCTATCCCCATACCATCGGAGGTCATTATGCCGTTCTCTGGTTTTTTGGTGAGTCAGGGTAAGATGAGCCTGTTTTTTGTGGCCTTGGCTGGAGCCATCGGTTCGGTTATTGGATCCTGGATAATCTATGAAATCGCAAGATATGGCGGTCGGCCACTGCTTGAAAAATACGGCAGATATATCCTGATATCAAAATCTCATCTTGATAGTACGGATAAATTTTTCCAGAATTATGGGATGTGGGCGACTTTTATCGGCAGGATGTTGCCAGTATTTAGGACATATATATCGATACCTGCCGGACTTGCCGGCATTGATTTGAAAAAGTTTTTAACCCTGTGTTTTATCGGTTCTTTCATGTGGTCATATTTTTTGGCTTGGCTAGGGATTATTTTTGGAGAACATTGGGAGAAGATAAAAGACTATATGCACTATGTCAGTATCGCCATATTGATAGCAGTTGTATTGTTTATCATGAGATGGTTTTGGAAAAATTTGAACGGCAAGAAAGAGTAGAGATAAATCAAAGCCAGCGATTTTTCACGAAGATTACGATCAAAATTCCGGATATCAATACGATTGCCGCTATGATTCCCAGGAATGCAAAAGGAGACTGGTCAAAAGGAAGTTTGAGATTCATACCATACAAACTGGAAATGATCATCGGGATGGTCAGGATGATTGTCAGGGAAGTCAAAAGTTTTATCACCCTGTTTAAGTCGTTAGCCATAATCGTCGAATAAGCCTGGCGGATATTTACGATATTTTTAAGATTGGCTCGGCAGATTTCTATGAGCTGGCCATTGCTGAGCGATAAATCCTCGATCAATTCTTTGTCTTGAGGGAAAAGTTCTAAAGATTTTCCGGATAATATGTGGCTCAAAATCGTATTGGTCGGCACAAGTGCCGACATGAAATCATTCAAGATTTCTTCATAACCGACGAATTGGACGATGTCCGTATTTGTTACTTTATTTAATTTGACGCTGATTCCGCGGACTTGTTTATTGATGCTGGTCAAGAATTCATTGTAGGCGGAGGTGATCTGTGAAAAAACTTGTAGGAATAGATTGGTTTTTTGAGTAGTGAAAAAATGTTCTGTTTTTACTAATTTCTCCAGGAACGGCAGATGGATGCGTGATGCGGTAGCTAGGAAGTTATTGCCAATCGCTATCAAGAGAGGAGTAGTGAGAATTTGCCCATCTTCTAGATGAGGGACTCTCGTGAAAATGTATAGAATTCCTCCTTTCGTCTCTGATCTGGGGACCTCATAAGGATCCATTGCATCTTTGAGGAGTCCAGCATCCAAAGAAAATCTTTCAGACAAAAGCTCGATGTCGTTGTTATCGATATTTTCAGCATAAATCCATGATCCAGGCTTGAAGCTTCGGACATCTAAAATTTTAAAAACTTTCTCTTTTATATTTTTGTGATAGATTTCGATCATATTATAGCGGGTTATAAAATTTTCTAAGGCGGATATTTTGATGTCTACCAATTATTGATGGCGTTCTCCCATCTTTCAAGTGTTCCGCAATCGTGCCATTTGCCGGAGAATTCAAATCCGCCAAGGTTTTTTTCTTTTGCGAGCTGAGGGAATAGATTTTTTTCGAGCATCGCGAATTCTAATCTTTTATGCGGGAAATAGTCAAATATTTTTTTGTCCAAGACATAAAGACCGGAGCTAATGAGATTGGATGGGGGATTTTCCGGTTTTTCCAGGAAATCAGATATTTTGCCTTCTTGGCAGATGGCGACTCCATATTGCTTGGGGTCCGCTACTGTTGCCAGAGCGATGGTAGCGACATGTCCGGATTTTTCGTGGTGATTTGCCAGCTCGCTCAAGTCCACATCTTTGAGCTCATCGCCATTGGTGACAAAAAATGATGTGCCGGATAATTTGTCTTTGAGGGGCATGATTGCCCCGAATGTGCCAAGAGCCTCATTTTCGACGCTGAAAAATATATTTTGGCCGGAATGATATCGCATTTTCCAAAAACGAAAATCGTCTTCGTGGGCGTGATTGACGACGATGTGAATATTTTCAATGCCGTGGCGCCAAAACATATCAACCAAATAAGAAATAATTGGCTTTCTTTTGACAGTCAAAAGAGGTTTGGGTATTTCGAGGGTGATGGGGCGCAGGCGCGTGCCTTTTCCGCCGGCTAAAATTATTGCATCCATAGTAGAATTTAACTATTTGATTTATAGATTATACAAGGTTATGCGATCCCAATACAAGCTTAAATGATTTGACAAAGCTACAATTTTTATTGTGCTTGGCGTATAATATAATTATTAATTTAAAGTCTATAATCAATTTAATGTTGAGACTAAGAATAAAATCAAAAATAATTATCAGTTTTTTATTTGTAGTCATTATTTCGGTTGTTGTCAGCGGTTATTTTGCTTATGGAGTATCAAGGGATAATTTTGAGCAGCATATGCTGAGTAGTTTAAATGGTATTGTCGGCGCTAAGGCCGGGGAAGTTACTTTGTTTTTTGAAAAATTTAAAGCGAGAACATCTGATTGGAGTTCCGATGGATTTATTGTGAGTGAATTTGAGACGATTTTAGTGGGCGATAATAAGGAAAAAGCGCAGAATCTCGAAATGTATATCAAAGAAAAAAAACATACTATTGATCCGGATATTGTTATTACGGATATTCTTGATCTTGATGGAACGGTGGTCGTTTCTACTGATAAATCTCGCATAGGTCACAGGGAATTATCAGTAGAAGGATTAAATCGTGAATATAACTTTGACAAGGCTAAAGCAGCTTCTTTTGGAGAAGTATTTATCTCCGCTCTCACACATGAAGATGATGAAGCCGGGCATTTTGTTGGGGTGCCAATGTGGCATCTTAGTGCCCCTATCGTTTCTTTAGAATCAGGAAATATTATTGGTGTAATGGCAAATCACGTATTAGGTGAAAAATTAAATAAATTATTATTTACCGAAAGAGAGAGTGGCGCTACGCAACCATTGGTTGAAAGAGAGACTTTTGAAATTTATTTAGTTGGCAAAGATAAATTGATGGTGACACCGTCAAGGTTTGTTGAAAATGCTGTATTGAGGCAAAGCGTTGAAACGGAAGCGGTTAATAAGTGTATAGAAAAAAGAGAAGGGACATTGGGGCTTTATAGTGATTATCGTGGCATACCGGTATTTGGTGCATCTGCGTGTATAAATCATAACTGGATATTGCTTGCCGAGATAGATCAAGCAGAGGTTTTTGAAGGGTTGAGAAAGATAGTGACGGATATTTTATTTGTTTCCATTATCGTTATGATGATTGCTTTGATTTTAGCATTTATATTGACCAGCGGAATAACCAATTCAATAAAAAAATTATCGGAAGTAGTCAGAGTGATCGCATTGGGAGATTTTTCAAAGAGGGTTGAAGTGAGATCTGATGATGAGATGGGTGAATTTGCCGATATTCTAAATGATATGACAGGTAAGCTAGAGCAATCCCATGCAGACCTTGAGGCTGAAATAATTATTTCTCAAAGCCAGGCAAAGGATCTTGAGAAATTCAAATTGGCAGTGGATAGCGCATCGGATCTTGTCACTATCACCGATGGTGATGGAACTATCCTGTATGTAAATAAATCTATTGAGCGCGTGACCGGATTTCATTCAGAGGAGGTCATCGGTAAAAATCCTTCTCTTTGGGGCAAGCAAATGAGCGCAGAATTTTATGAAAAAATGTGGGATGCCATCAAGGTTAAGAGAGTGACATTTGCCTGTGAGGTGACAAATAAAAAGAAGAACGGTGATGCATATATTTCTGAGTTACATATAGTTCCATTGGTGAATGAGGATGGGGAAGTTGATTTTTTTGTCGGTGTTGAAAGGGATATTACCAAGTTGAAAGAGGTGGATAAGGCGAAAAATGAATTCATATCTTTGGCGTCGCATCAGCTTTTAACACCCTTGACTACTGTGAGCTGGTTTACGGAAACACTATTGAGAGGATCTGCTAATAAGCTTGAAGATAAGGACAAAAAATACCTTGAAGATATCTACCGCATCAATAAAAATATGATAGAGCTCGTCAGGGCGCTACTTGATGTTTCCAGGATAGAGCTCGGAGTGTTTTCGATTGAGCCTGAACCTGTAAATCTGGTCAGCATCATAGATGATGTATTGAAAGAGCTGTCGCAAAAATCGGAATCAAAAAAATTAAATATTGTAAAAGAATATAAAGAAATCCCGATTATGAATATGGATCCAAATCTAACAAAGATCATATTGCAAAATATAATAGGCAATGCGGTTAAATATACGCCAGAAAAAGGCACGATAAAAATAGAAGTTGATAAACAAGATTCAAATATTTTAATGAAGATTTCCGACACTGGATACGGTATACCAAAAGATGAACAAGTGAAATTATTTTCTAAATTTTTCAGATCTTCAAATGCAAAGAAAAAAGAAGAAGGGACGGGACTGGGTTTGTATATAGCAAGGTCAATCGTAGATCATTCCGGCGGTAAGATTTGGTTTGAATCAGAGGAGAATAAAGGCTCCGTCTTTTATGTGGAATTCCCTGCTGAGGGCATGAAAAGAAAAGAGGGAGAGAAAAAATTGGGCATGTAATTTGCAGTTGAAATTTAAAAATCCCGCCAGCATGTAAGCTGGCGGGATTTGTGCTATTTTTTATGTTTTATTATTCGGGGTTTTAGAAATTGGTCGTAGCTTATGCCGCCTTTGCCAAGATATGTGCCGCCTGGCGTATGTTCTTCTTCTTCGTCGCCGTGATAATCTGAACCTCCGAAATTAGAGTCAAGCTTGTATTTGTCGCAATATTCCAGAAGAAGCTTTTTGTCTTCTTTGGGGTGATGCTGGCTGTAGACTTCCAATCCGTAGAGCCCGTAATCTTTTAGTTCCTTCAATGTTTTTTCGAAGATTTTAATAGTGTCATCTGTGAATAGTTTTTCAATTCGGCGCAGATAAATTAAAGGATGCGCCCAAACGGCAACACCCCCATGATTTATTAGTAACTCTATTGCTTCTTTGGGGGAGCAATAATTTCCGCGCTCAGCATGAAATTTTCCACCTGATGATATTTCTTTGGATGCCTTGGCTTTTGCCTCATTAAATCCTAGGTCTTCTTTTTTCATTAAATCTATGACACGAGATTTCATTAGCCAGTATTTTGAGGTGAGTGGCCAGGGTATATCGAATTGTTTTGTCATTTCGATAAAAGATACTGAGAATTCTTCCAATAGCCTGTATTTCCACATCATATTTTCAATGTGGTGGTTGCGGACGACTTGATTGTTGTAGAGTAATTCATTGTTTTTCGACAATGAATTTAAGTCATATCCATAGCCGAGTATATGCAATTCTGCTTTCCAGGTTCTTCTATCGCCATAGCCGTAAAAACGGCAATATGTGGAACTGACCTCAATACCAGTCATAGTGTCGATATTGTTTTCTTCGCATAACCGTATGAATTTTTCTGCACCATCGATTGAATCATGGTCGGTTAGAACAGCTGCTTTCAATCTGGATACCCCTATTCTTTTAATCAATTCGTCAATCGAGCAGTCGCCATCAGAATAATTGCTGTGGATATGCATATCGACTTGTTTTCGTTTCAGTTTTTTCATTCCAGTCTCCTTATGTAGTTTTTGAGGTGCTATTTATGGATTAAAAATATAGCAATAGTTTTCTAAAGTCAAGCAAAAACTACCAGTCAAATATTTGACTGGTAGTTTTGGTTCTTGTGGCGCCACAGAGTACTGCGGCATCCTACAAAAACATAGTCGCTGATTACAGCTTGTTGTTTCGTATGGTGGACCTATGGGGAGTCGAACCCCAAATTTATCCATGCCATGGATACGTATTACCGCTATACTATAGGCCCCTCACTCAGAATCTTACGCTAAACTATTTTTAATCCTATTTCTCAACTGAGTATAGGATTGAGCGAATCTTTTTAAATTCTTCTCTCGATATTTAGCATCAGACTGGGAACTATAAGCTTCGTAATAAACGAGCTTAAAAGGTGCTTTGATTTTTGTTGATCTGTTTTGAAGATTATTATGTTCTTCAAAGCGCCTTTTAAGATCATTTGTGAATCCTACATAGATGCTACCGTCTTTTTTACATGTAGACGTAGAACATGATATAAGATTCTGGGTGAGGGGCTATAGGCCCTTAAACGTATAATTTAGAATATAGGATATAGAATATTAACTAAAAAATCAATCTGCTGTGGCGGATTGAAAAAAACAAAATAATAAGGTAGTTTATAGAAACAAATATGCCCTCGTAGCTCAATGGATAGAGCAGATCCGTCCTAAGGATAAGATAGGGGTTCGATTCCCTTCGAGGGCACAAATTTATAATTATTTATGACAAAATATAATTTCCAAAAATCAGAAAAAAAATGGCAGAAGTATTGGAGTACAAAAAAAACGTACAAGACAGAGGATAAGAGCAAGAAAAAGAAATTTTATATCTTGGATATGTTCCCGTATCCGTCCGGATCCGGGCTTCACGTGGGTCATGTTGAGGGCTATACCGCTTCAGATATAGTTTCTCGCTACAAACGAATGAGCGGTTTTAATGTTTTGCATCCGATGGGTTGGGATGCTTTCGGATTACCGGCGGAAAATTATGCTATAAAAAACAAGATTCATCCGAAAGTAGCCACCGATAAAAACATTAAGACCTATAAGAAACAACTCGAGATGATTGGTTTTGATTATGATTGGTCGCGTGAAATAAATACGACTGATGAGAATTACTACAAGTGGACCCAATGGATGTTTTTGCAAATGTTTAAAAAGGGACTCGCTTACGAATCTCATGAGCCGATTATTTGGTGTCCGTCTTGCAAGACGGGACTTGCGCAAGAAGATTTGGAAGGCGACAGATGCGAAAGATGCAAGAGTCCAGTGGAAAGGAAAAGGATGCGCCAATGGGTTTTGAGAATTACGGATTATGCCGAGAGACTGCTAAATGACTTGGAAGGTCTTGATTGGCACGAGAAAATTAAAGCAATCCAAAGGAATTGGATCGGTCGCTCCGAAGGTGCTGTGATTGATTTCAAACTTCAAGGTATAAATTCCAAAATCCAAGTTTTTACGACTCGTCCGGATACTCTTTTTGGTGTCACTTATTTAGTGTTGGCGCCAGAACACGGAATAATACAGAATATAGAATCCAAAATCCAGAACTTAGAAGAAATAAAAAAATACATCGAACAATCATCAAGAAAGACGGATTTGGACAGGCAAGAAAATAAGGAAAAAACCGGAGTCCAGTTGAAGGGATTGATGGCCGTCAATCCTGCCAATGGCAAGGAGGTGCCAATCTGGATTTCGGATTATGTTTTGGCGCATTATGGTACGGGCGCAGTGATGGCAGTGCCGGCGCACGATCAACGAGATTTTGATTTTGCCAAAAAATTCAATTTGCCGATCACTTATGTAATTGAACTGTCATTGCCAGCTGTTCAAAAAGGTGAATTAATTATTACAAATAGGGCTTATGAGGGCGGAGGCACGATGATAAATTCTGGAGAATTTGACGGTATGGAATCAGAAAATGCTCGCAGGGAAATCGTTGATTTGTTGGTGGCAAAGAGTCAAGCCAAGCGGACGGTGAATTATCGATTGCAGGATTGGGTGTTCTCCAGGCAGAGATATTGGGGTGAGCCGATACCGATCATTAGATGTGATCGTTGTGGCAATGTGCCAGTACCAGCAAAAGACTTGCCATTGAAATTACCCAAAGTGAAGTCTTATGAGCCATCCGGTACGGGCGAGTCACCACTTGCGACAATAGAAAAATGGGTGAACGTGAAATGCCCGAAATGTAAAGGAAGGGCAAAAAGAGAGACTAATACAATGCCTCAATGGGCAGGCTCTAGTTGGTACTACCTCGCATATCTACTCGGATCTAAAAATTTGCAATTTAAAACTAAAAACTTTTTGGATGATAAAAATATCCAAAAAATATTCAAACAATGGCTTCCAGTCGATGTTTATATCGGAGGAGTGGAGCATGCGGCGCGCCACCTGATTTATGCCAGATTCTGGCATAAGGTTTTATATGATTTGAAATTGGTTTCTGGCAAAGAGCCTTTCAAGAAATTGGTCAATCAAGGATTAATTTTGGGTCCCGATGGACAAAAGATGTCCAAATCCCGAGGTAATGTCATCAATCCAGATGAAGTAGTCAAAGAATATGGCGCGGATGTTTTGAGAATGTATGAAATGTTTATGGGACCGTTAGAGGACGAGAAGCCGTGGGATACTCAAGGTATAGTTGGCATAAAAAGATTATTGGATAGGGTTTGGAATTTACAATCAAAGATAGATGATAAAGGACCAAGAACCAAGGATGATAAGATTGAAATCGCATTAAATAAAACGATAAAAAAAGTGACCGAAGACATAGAAAGTTTCAGGCTTAATACGGCGATTAGCGCGATGATGATTTTGATGAATGAGATAGAGAAGCAAGAAAAATTGTCGGTTGCGGGTTATGAGTCGTTGATTAAGTTGTTGAGCCCATTTGCCCCTCATCTGACCGAAGAGATCTGGCAAGGTGTTTTAAAGAATAAAAAATCAATCCATTTGGAAAAGTGGCCAAAATATAACCCAAAATTAATAAAGGAAGATGTCTATAGATTGATTGTGCAAATCAACGGCAAAACTAGGGGGGTGTATGATGTAGCGATAGGGTCAACCGAAGATGATGCAAGAAAAATAGCATTAAGGGAAAAAGAGGTGAACAAATGGATTGATGGCAAAGATGTCAGAAAAACTATTTTTGTTAAAGATAGACTCATCAACCTCATCATTTAGGATATTATTTTGCCCTTGTATTTTGTGAGAGTTTTGGTATTTTTATTTTAAAATAGTTATTTAACAATCGGAGGTGCTTTGTGGGAAAAGTGCGGCTGATAGTGGATTTGGATAATACGTTGCTTTTCACTAGGAATTTAGTGAAGGCAGCTGTCTCGGAAATCGCTCCATGGGGCGCTACTTTTGAAGACTACTTAAATGCCGATGCCAGCAATAGATTGGAAGTGAAGAATAAACACTACTCTCTTTATAGGCACTTGAAAAAGCTTGCTCAGAAAAATGGGGTAGTCGATTTTAATGAAATAAAAAGGATGGAACATGAGTTTTTGGGTTTTATCGCCAACAACTCCAGTAAATTTTTATTCAAGGACGCCATCTATTTTCTTGAGAGTTTTTATCGCATAGCCGATATCGTGATTTTGACTTATGGATTGCCGGAGTTCCAAAAATATAAATTACAGGGACTCGAAGATGGGGGAATGGGAACATATTTTAAGAAGATGATAATCACGACAAGAAGCAAGGTAGAAGTGATCGATTCTTTCTGTCGCGAACAAGATGAATGCGTTAATTTTTTCATCGATGATTCCATTGCTCAGCTCTATCCAGTCGTGAATAGAAGACCAGATATAATCACTATGTGGCTAGACAGGAAAAGATTGAGCAAGATAGGAACTAAAGAGGTTGCAGATCAGAGATGTAGAGAGTTTGATTATGTGGTAGAAGATCTATACCAAGCCGATAAGATACTTGCCGAAATTATATGAAAAATCCCCGCTTCAAAGAAGCGGGGATTTTATGTTTGCGACTATTTGCTCAGTAGCGCGATGATTTTTTTGCATAACTCTATATGTCTGATCTCGTCGGCCAGTATTTTTTCAATCACTTCATTAGCTTTTTGATTTCGGGAGTTTCTCAAAAATATTTCATACCTTTCTTTCGCCAGGATTTCCATC
>CAYHBU010000005.1:0-27000 GCA_964354925.1 uncultured Candidatus Saccharibacteria bacterium
AGATAAAACACTATTACGAGCATTATAAGATTTTGCAAGGCAAAACCGTGGAAATCAAGGGAATTGGTTCAGTAGAAGAGGCCAAGAAGATTATCCTCGAAGGACAAGAACTTTATAAAGAAAAATTCGGAAAATAACAAATAACGATTAACAGTTAACTATTAATAATTGACTAAATTTAATTAATTATTAAATGTTGATAGTTCGCGTAGCGTATATGGAATTCAATATTGAAAAATTACCAAAATCAAAAATCATCTTGACGATAAAGCTCAACGCTGAAGACCTGAAGGAGTATGTTGATGAAGCTATCGCTCATTTCGTAGGTCACGTCGAAATCAAGGGTTTCCGCTCAGGTAAAGCCCCCAAGCATTTAGTGAAGGAGCACGTTGGAGAATCTCGCATCAATGACGAGGTGGTCAATGTTGCCATTGAAAACAGCTACACAAAAGTGATGGTAGATAATAAGATAGATGTCGTTGCTTATCCAAAGATTGATTTGGTTAAATTCGTTCCTGGCCAAGAGCTTGAATTCAAGGCTGAGGTCTATATTCTGCCGGAAATAAAGATTGCTAATTACAGGGAAATCGCGAAAGAAGTCGGCGCAAAAGACAGGCAAGATGTAAAAGTAGAAGAAAAAGAAATTAAGGAGGCGATGGATTGGCTTGTTAATTCTCGCACTCAACACATCAAGACAGATAGACCTGCTCAAAAGGGTGATTTAGTTGTGGCTAGTTATGAATTGAGGAACGACGGAGTGAAGGTGGAAAATGGCGAACAAAAAGGGCATCCTTTCGTATTGGGTGAGAACAAGATGGCCCCAGGATTTGAGGACAATATCGAAGGTATGAAAGTCGGAGAAGAAAAGGAGTTTTCATTGGATGTCCCTAAAGATTTTGCCAATACTCAGCTTGCTGGCAAGAAAATAGATTTCAAGGTTAAGATTGATGATGTATTGGAGAGAAAACTTCCTCAGCTCAATGATGAATTTGCAAAAAGTATTGGAAATTTTGAAAATATGGCTGCGCTTGAAAAAAGCATCAAAGATGGGATGCTCAACGAAAAAGAGCAGGCAGAAAAAGAAAGATTCAGGATTGCCATAGTCTCCAAGGTGGCGGAGAAATCGGATATAGAAATCCCGGAAGTTTTAGTCGATTCAGAGATAGATAAAATGATTCATGAGCTCGAACATGATATCGAGCATCGTGGTATGGAGTTTGATAAGTATTTAGAGCATATCAAAAAGACGAGAGAAGATTTGAAGAAAGAATTTGCAGGCAAGGCTCTTGAGAGGGTCAAAATTTCTTTGGTTATGAAAGAGATAGGGAGGGGCGAGGAAATCAAAGCTTCTGATGAGGAGTTGGCAGTTAAAATGCAAGAAATCGTCACTAGATTTGATGGTGATAAAAATAAAGTTGACCCAGAAAGATTAAGAGAATATGCTGAAAATATCCTCACCAATGAAAAAGTGTTTGAATTATTAGAAGTTTTAGCAAAATAACGATTAACAGTTAGCATCTAATAATCAGCTGGATTCAGTTAATTGTTGAATGTTTATGGTTAATCGTTCGCGTGGCATATGGACGAAGATTACGGAAACTACCTAATACCGACTGTTATCGAAAAATCTCCTCAAGGGGAGAGGGCTTATGATATTTATTCCCGTCTATTGAAGGACAGGATTATATTTTTGGGCGGACCAGTCAATGATGGCATGGCTAATGTTATCATCGCTCAGTTACTGTTTTTGGAAAATCAGGATCCGGAAAAAGATATTAAGGTCTACATTAATAGCCCGGGCGGATCAGTGACTGCTGGTCTTGCTATTTATGACACCATGCAATATGTGAAATGTGACGTGTCTACTATTTGTGTCGGTCTTGCAGCGTCAATGGGAGCTGTGCTTTTGAGCGCTGGAGCAAAAGGCAAGAGATTTACTTTGCCCAATTCCGAAGTGTTAATTCATCAAGTGATGGGTGGCGCCGAGGGTCAGGCGACCGATATCGAAATATCCGCAAGGCATATTCTTAAAATGAAAGACAGATTAAGCAATATCTTGTCGAAACATACTGGTCAACCAATATCAAAAGTTGAGCGCGACACGGACAGAGATTATTATATGGGTGCAGACGAAGCTTTGAAATACGGAATCGTCGATAAGATAATCGGAGCCTCTAAAAAATCTCACAAGTAACAACCAGATTCAGGCATTAAAAATCCGCCTCTGAGGCGGATTTTTAATGCCTGAATCTGGTTGACAAAAGAGGAGACAAGTTGTAATAATGATTTAAGTTATTTGTAAATTTAAGAAGTAGCTAGATACCAGGGCGATAATGATTGCGTCTCGATTTATCGGTAAGAGATTTTATGGTGTGGGTCAGATGTGCCGGGGGGAAGTTTTCCCCAGTAAAAAATGATAGGAGGAGTAGCCATGAGCAATGCTAAAAAGAGGGATCCGCTGAAGAATCTATTGGGAAGATTGAACAAGAGGGAGAGGCTAATCATTGACCAGATTGACGAAAGGATTAGAGGAAAGCAGTTGGAGCTCTCTATATTGATGAGCGTGAAAGTGTCCCATTTTAGAGATTTTTTGAGAAAGCGAAAGCTGATTGTTAATGATGTAAGAGGGTTGGGCCAAGAAGGATTCTATCTATGCGAAAAGGATGAAATGGGGATAACAAGGGATTGTTGTGGTTGGGTCAAAGACAAGCCTATCGAAGAGAATTACGAATACAAGAAATCGGGCAGGACAATAAAGGGAGTCATTTATCACTGTGTCGTCTGTCAGAAGATTATCGGTGAAAAGGTCCTGTAGTAATAAAAGAGCGGATATAATCCGCTCTTTTTTGTTGGCGACATAGAGTCCCGAGAAGCCCTTATCTTGTCAGTTTCAGGTTCGGATTGGCATCTATTTTGTCCCAGGTCGTTTTGTTGTCTGAATTGTGATAGCCGGCGATGGCAACCATCAGCGCGTTGTCCGTGCTCATATTTTTGGGCGGGAGCAGTATTCCTAAATTATTTTCTTTAGCTTTGATTTCCATTCGTCTCCTCAGCTCGGTATTGGCAGACACACCACCGGAAATAGCGACGGTCTTTGCGCCATATTTTTTTGCCGCAGATATTGTTTTTGATACCAAGACATCAATGACGGCTTGCTGGAATTCATGGCAAGCCTCTCTTTTGATGGTTGGAGTTATTTTGTGTTCTAGAGAATACTTTTTCAGGAAATAAAATAAAGCCGTTTTTAATCCCGAGAAAGAAAAATCAAAATCTTTAGAATTGATCATCGGCCGAGGAAGGGTTAGATTACAGCTTTTAGATGTTGGCTTATAGCTTCCCGCCAAAGCGGAAACGATGGGTCCGCCGGGGTATCCCAGATTCAACATTTTGGCAGCCTTATCAAATGCTTCGCCGGCTGCATCATCTCTGGTTTTACCAATGAGCTCGTAATCTCCATGGTCTTTCATCAGATAAAGAGAAGTGTGTCCGCCTGAAACGATCAAGTTCATTACGGGAAATTTAATATCATGGAATTTGAAGATTGAAACCTGAGGCTTGGATCTTATTTTGAGATTGGAAATTGGGGATTGGGAAGTTTTAAGTTTCAAGTTTTCGGTTTTCAGTTCTTCAGATTTCTGCAAAAAATTTGAAGCGATATGCCCCTCGACGTGATTTATCGGGATAATCAGCTTGTTGTATTTGTATGCCAAGGTGCGGGCAAAATATACGCCAATTAGCAGGGAGGGGGCGAGCCCCGGTCCGACTGTCAGAGCGATGGAGTCGACATCTTTCATTGTTATGCCTGCTTCCTTGAGAGCATTTTTAAAAACGATAGGTAGATTTTTTGCATGTGCGCGAGAAGCGAGATTCGGAACGACGCCTCCCCATTTTTTATGGATATTGATTTGCGAAGAAATCAAATTAGCCAAAACTTCTATAGTTTGGTTTTTCTCGTTTGTCTTTATGATTGCAACTGAAGTATCGTCACAGGATGTTTCGATGGCGAGGATTATCATATTATTTTGAGAGTGATTTTTAATGAATTATTTTAAAGATTGCCCTTATTTCCTGTTAAATTATTGATTTCTTTTATTTCCATATTACTAGAATGTATCATTAACTAATTGAAAAATCCAGAAAAAAACGGAGCGTTAGTCGCTCCGTTGTGGATTTGCCGGTACGGGCACCATTATCAGCGGTTGTAGATTCCTATAATCCCAAAATGAACATCTCGGAACTATCTTTATCGGTTCGGCTGTCAGTATCTTAAAACTCTCTCCTTCTTCTTCGAGTGCGCATATGGCGCATAGTCTTCTCGAGGGACGATAGTGAGAGACGTAATTTGACGGTTCGTATGGAGTTTCTATTACGGATTCATGGCCACATTTACCTTGAAGTTCCGCAAGCAACCCCTCTATTTTTTCTTTGAGCGATTTTTTTTCTTCGCGTAAGCAGATAATCATATCTCTTATTTTTGTGATTTCCGTATTCATTTTTGGCCTCCGTTAGCTGGGAAATTTGGAATACTTTCTTTATATCCGCACTCTCTGCATTCATGCCCTATCGGCTTGCCAGGAAGTGTGACCGATCCGCCCATGATTACTCTGGTATTTCCTTCGCAGATTTGCGTCATCGTGTTTCCGCATTTTTTGCAGGTTTCGATTTCTTTTTCTGTCACGCCGCATCCTCCCTATTTGTTATCAATGAACCCTTCGTTAAAAAACAGTAGCCCTAAGGGGAATCGAACCCCTGTTCACAGCTTGAAAAGCTGTTGTCCTAACCACTAGACGATAGGGCCAAAAATAATAGACATAGTATAAGACATTTTTATAAAAAATCAACCCCATTGGGTAATGCGTGCACCCATATTGCGCTACGGCGCGCGGTTGACATAAATTGGTGTATATAATACACTAAATAAGTAATATTATAAAATTATGAAACAAGAAAAGGTATATCAAAATATTTCGGCGACTGTCGATGTTGTGATTTTCACTATTGAAGATGGTGAATTGAAAGTATTGCTGATAAATAGGGTAGGTGAGCCATTCAAGGGATCGTGGGCTTTACCCGGCGGATTTTTACTTAAAGGAGAGAATACTCATCAGGCGGCGCAAAGGCTTTTAGCGGATAAGGCCGGTGTTGATGATGTATACGTAGAACAGCTTTATACCTTTGACGATTTGAAGCGAGATCCGCGAGGCTATGTTTTATCAGTGGCTTATTTTGCTCTGGTGAATAAAAATAAGATAAAAATAAAAGAAAGCGAGAATACGCAAAAACCGTCTTTTTATTCTGTTAAAAATATCCCTGACTTAGCCTTTGACCACGATAAGATAATCAATTACGCCTTAAAAAGATTGCGCTATAAGCTGGAATACACTAATGCCGTTTTTTCTCTCTTGGAAAAGAAATTCACTTTTTCGCAACTTCAAAGCGCATATGAAGTTATCTTGAATAAAAAATTAGACAAAAGAAATTTTAGAAAAAAATTTTTAGCTCTCGGGCTGATAAAGCCTATCAGGGGAAGGTTGGAGGGAGCAAGGCAGCGCCCGGCTCAGCTATATTCCTTTGTGAGTAGTAAGCCGATAGAGCTGAAAAGATTTTTTTAGGATTTGTGCAAGTACTTTTATAAACGAATAAAAAATAAACAGGAGGTAGGGTTATGCAGGTAATCTATACAGGAGAAGAGGCTCCGAGAATTATCACAAAGTCGATATTTCTAGCTGGTCCGACTCCGAGGAGCGCGAATGTAGGATCGTGGCGTCCAGAAGCATTGGAAATTTTTGAGAGGTTAGGATATGACGGAATCGTATTTGTTCCAGAATTCAGAGATGGCAAACGAGTGGCTGATTATGTGGCCCAAGTTGAATGGGAAGAACGATATTTGAATATGGCTGATTGTATTTTGTTTTATGTTCCTCGCAAGATGAAAACGATGCCGGCGTTGGTCACTAACACCGAATGGGGTGTGTGGTGTGATAGCGGCAAAGTCGTTTTTGGAGCCCCGAAAGACGCAGAAAAAGTTAGTTATCAAAGATACTATGCTCAAAAATTGCGCGTGCCTATGAGCGATACATTGGAGGGCACGGTAAAGTCCGCTTTGGATATGATCGGCGATGGAGGCCTGAGGACTGACGGAGAGCGAGAGGTGCCGTTATATATTTGGAGAAATAATAGTTTCCAAAAATGGTATGAGGCCCTGAGACTTGCTGGCAACAGGCTTGATGGAGCGAGAGTGAAATGGGTGTGTCGAGTCGGAAAAAATAAAGACATCATATTTTGCTGGGCTTTGCACGTAAACGTGTATGTGGCCAAAGAAAAAAGGAGCAAGGTCAATGAAGTGGTGATTTCTAGGCCGGATACCGCTATGATCGTCATGTATCGCAAAGATGAGATCGTGGAGGATTCTGATATCGTCTTAATAAGAGAATTCAGGAGTCCGGTCTCTAATCGGAGCGGTTTTGTCTGGGAAGTGCCCGGCGGATCCTCTTTCAAGCCCGAGCAAAATGCATTAGGTGTGATTGTGGCTGAGTGCTTGGAGGAGACTGGTCTGAAGATAGGCGATCCTAGCAGGATAAGGGTCCATGAAGCCAGGCAGTTGGCAGCCACTTTTTCAGGCCATAGAGCACATCTGTTTTCTATGGAGATAAATGGGCAAGAGTTGGAATATATGAGGTCTCAAAAAGGTGTGCCGCACGGGAACATAGGGGATAGCGAGATGACCTATGTCGAAGTAGTGAAACTGAAAGATATATTTGATAGCGAAGACGTCGACTGGTCAGTGCTCGGCATGATCCTTTCTGTATTGAAGTGAATAAAATAAAACGCTGCCAAAAATGGCAGCGTTTTTTCAGCGCTTATATAGTGTACTATTGACACTATGTTTTTGATTGTGTATTGTTGAGATAGGTTTGACTTTGCAATGTTTGTGCATTATTACCATTGTAGAAGGCAGTACTTTTACAATATAAAAACCACTTTCAGATAAAAGGAGAAAGGCTATGGATAAATTGAGCGGACTAAAAATCGCAATATGTCAGATGAATGTGATTCCTGGCAGGCCGGATCTGAACGCTGAATACATGATTAATAAGATATATTTGGCGGTAAAAAATGGAAACGATGTGATTGTTTTTCCAGAGATGTGCGTTCCGGGGTATATGATAGGAGATCGATTTGAAGATGCCGCTTTCATCGCAGACGTCCAAATTTTCAATAAGAAGATTTGTGATGCTGCCAAAGAAGCGGGCGTCGTGGTGATTTTTGGAACCGTCATAATCGATCGAGTCATGAAAAAGGGCGAAGATGGCAGGCAGCGCAAATATAACGGCGCGTTGATCGCCGGTAGCGGAGCGATAGATTATGTCATCAAGACGCTTCAGCCGAATTATCGCATTTTTGATGACGATAGGTATTTTTATTCGGGGCGCAAAGCATTTGATGGCCATCCGAAATTTATGCCTATCGAGATAGGGGCCAAGATCGGAAAGATAAAAATCGGAGTAATCCTATGCGAGGATATGTGGTACGAAGACTACCCGTTAAATCCTACGGAAGAGCTAGTTAAGAACGGAGCAGAGATTGTTTTCAATCTCTCGGCTTCGCCCTGGACTTGGCAGAAAAATCGCAAACGCCATAAAGTCGTTAAGGGATTGCTCAGCAGAAATCCGGTGCCGTTTGTCTATGTGAATAACACCGGCATCCAAAATACTGGAAAAAATATCGTCATCTTTGACGGCAGTAGCACTGTCTATGGAAAAAGCGGCGAAATAATTTTTGAAATCCCGCCCTATGAAAGCGGGGTACGCGATTTTGTCTTTGATGGAAACGAGAAGACTGTAATTGCGGCGGAGCGCGGCGACACCAAGGAGCTATATGAGGCTTTGAAGTGCGCCATTGGCGAATTTATAAAAACTTTTCCGCCGCATATGCGCAAAGTTGTCGTCGGTCTCAGCGGTGGCATCGATTCGGCCTTATCGGCGGCATTATTTGCTGATGTGCTGGGTCCGGAAAATGTCATTGCAGTGAATATGCCCTCGCAATATAACAGTCAAAAGACAAGAGATATTGCCAGGGATATCGCTAAAAATCTTGGCGTGAAATATGAGATTGTGCCGATAAAAGATAGCGTGGATATGATCGCTGAGGCTAGCGGCATCCAATCGGATACGCTTGCCTATGAAAATATCCAGGCCAGAATCAGGATGGAGTTTTTGGCGGCCAGGGCTCAGGATATCGGCGGAGTGTTCAGTTGTAATTCCAATAAGGTGGAGATGGCCCTTGGCTACGGCACGCTCTATGGAGATGTTGCCGGGTTCTTGGCGCCGTTGGGAGATCTGGTTAAGAGAGAGGAATATCAGCTCGCAGATTATATGAATCGCGAGGTTTATAAGCGAGAAGTGATACCGTCAATCTGCATGACTATGACACCCACTGCCGAATTGAGAGAGGATCAGAAAGATCCGTTCGATTATGGCAATCTCGATCGTCGCGGATATCATGATGAGATGGTCAGGGCTTTCGTAGAGTTCAGACGCAATCCCGAATGGTTTCTCGAGCAGTATGCAAAAGGAATCCTGGAAAAAGAGCTGATGCTCGAACAGGATACTCTGCAAAGACTTTTCGGATCGGAAGATGGTTTCATGAGAGATCTTGAGAAAAATTGGAATCGCTTCAACGGATCGTATTTTAAACGGATCCAAAGCGCGCCGATTCCGATTGTCAGTAAAAGGGCTTTCGGTACGGATCTCCGCGAAGCAATCTTGCCGACATATTTTACGCAGAGATATAATGATCTGAAAAAGATGATTCTGGCCAGACAGGGTGCGAAGAAAAAAATTGCCATATACGGAGGGAGTTTTAATCCTCCGGGAAAGCATCACAGGCAGATCGTAGAAATGTTGGTGAAAAATTTCGATAAAGTTATCGTGTTTCCGTGTGGGTATCGCAAGGATAAGGCGTCGGTGGGAGCTGTCGAGCTCAGCCATAGAAAGAATCTTGTCCTGTTGGCGTTTTCGGGGATTGAAAAAGTCGAGTTTGATTTTTTTGATCTTGATAACGAGACATTCACGCCCACTTATCAGGTGGATAAAAGATTCAAGGATATTTTTCTGGAAACGCAGATATGTCATGTTGTCGGCGCAGATATTGTTGCGGGCGGTCGCGCTAAGGATTCGGAAATCCACCGCACCTGGGATAAAGGGTGCGAGATATGGCGAGATCTGAATTTTATAGTGCTTACTCGTCCCGGATACGATATCGAACCGCACGACTTGCCAGTATCGGCTGAGATCGTCGACCTGGGGGAGATATGCGGATCAGGAACGATAATCCGCCTCTATTTGCGAGATAAGAAGTCGATCAGTTATCTGGTTGATGAGGAAGTGGAAAAATATATAAATAAAAACAATCTTTATGAATAAAAAACAGCCCCGAAACGGGGCTGTTTTTCTTTTATAGTTATATAGTGTACTATTGACACTATATGGGAAAGGTGTAGGCTGAATATAGGAAGTAAATGCTACGATTGACAATGTGTGTTCTGTATGGTAGCTAAGACTTATCTTTGACAACTGAATATGAAAAGGAGAGATGACTATGACTGCCAAAGAAGCTTTGAAGTTCATTGTCTCATTGATGATGCGCGCGGATAGTCCTACGTTGTTTGCTATTGCCGGAGGAAGCTGTTCGGGAAAAAGTCATTTTGTCGGCGAGTTATTGTCGGCATTAGATAATCTTTTTTTGACCGCAGCAGTTGTGCCTCTGGACGAGTATTTTAAGGATATGGATGATCCATTGTTGCCTAGGAATTCAGAAGGGGGACGATTATTCGACGTACCGGAATCTTATCATGAGGCGGAATTCATTTCCGCTGTAACTGATCTGATGAAAGGAAGAGAAGTCTTTGTACCTGCTTATGATATGGTAAGGTGCAAGCGCGTTGTCGGAGCGGGTAAAAACGTTAAGCCTGGTAATATCATGATAGCAGAGGGATTGTTCGCAATTAGTATGTTGCAAAAGAATGACTTGACCGGGGCAACTAATATTTTTATTGATGCTCAGGAAGATCTGAGGCTGAGGAGAAGGATAGAGCGCGATGTTTTGCGCTTTGGAATTTCTGAAGAAAGAGTGAAGAAAATTTTTCTTGAGAAGGTCAAGCCGTATCACGAGAAGCATATCGAGTCCCAGAAGAGATATTCTGACATTGTGATAATATAGACAAAATCGGGAGGTGAAATATGATAAGCCAAGAGCTTGATATGATCCATCGGATGGTCATGGGGGCGGATTGTCCTGAAAAGATTTTCGGATCTTCCGCGAACCTTGATTCCATCAAGAAAATATACAGGCAGCTCGCCAGAATTTTGCATCCTGATCTGTATCATGGCCGCGTCGAAGAAAAAAATATCGCAGAAGAGTCCTTCAAGAAATTGAATGATTTTTATGAAAAGGCGCAGGAGAAGTTTGATAACGAGACATATGGAAATTGCGCCGCAGGAGAGAATGCAAATTCTCAGCAAAGCGATTTTATTATCAAGACGCGAAAAGCCGAGTATCATGTCGAGTCTACTATTGCGCAGGGTGACCTGTCTACTGTCTATGGCGCTTATTTCATGGATGAAAAAGGCGCTAAGAATAACGTAGTGGTAAAAGTCATTGATGATCCGGCGAATAATGACCTGGCGCAGAATGAAATAAAGGTCCTGAGGATGATCAACGAAGAAACTGGAAGCCAGAAAAAACACCTTCCGGTTTTGGTCGATCAATTCAAGACTAGCGACGGTCAGATTGGAATCGTATTGCGTCGCATCGAGGGGCACGATCTGCGTTCTGTGCGTGAAAATGAAAGGTATAGACAAGGCGTGCCTCAAAAACATGCGGTGTGGATGCTTAATAGGCTTTTGAGTGCGTTGGGCTATGTGCACAGCAAGGGCATAGTACATGGCAATATCGAGCCTGCTCATCTGATGATAAGGCCGAAGGATCATAATCTGTTTTTGATCGATTGGAGTTATGCGATAGTGAATCCTGTCGCAACCGGATATGGATTTAAAGTTTTTACAGAAAATTTTAGCGCTCCAGAGGTAAATGATAAAAAGCCTCCGCTTCCCGCCTCGGATCTTTATTCGGTCGGGAAGTGTATGGTTTATGTTTTAGGTGGCGATTTGAAAACGGATAAGATGCCCCCAAGTGTCGACGTGAAGCTTCAGCGGTTTATCCAGTTTTTTGTGCGAGAAAGTCCTTTGCAAAGGGCTCAGAATGCATGGGAGATGCACGGTCAATTGATGAAGCTGATAGAGGAGCTTTGGGGACCGAGAAGGTTCCTGGAGTTTGAGATTTAACTGCATTGTTTATATGATGCAGAGCGGCAAAAAAATAAACCAGGAGGGACACGACTATGGGCGGAGGATATTACGACGGAGACGTAGGAGAACGTGAACGCAGCAACGCGACAGAGGATCGTTTCAATCGCAATGGTTACATTGCCGATCCGAGACATCCCGAAAGGAGAGAGGTGGACCCAGCACTCAATCCGAAAGGAGTAAAAAGAGAGTGCAGGGATTCGACAGAGCATCCCAATACGACACCGATAGTGGTGGCGATGGATGTCACCAGATCTCGCGGCGATGACGCCAAAGTTGTTTATGGAAAGCTGCCTATGTTCATAGGGCAGATTATCATGAAGGGTTATGTCTCTGATCCCGTGATAAGTTTCGCGGCAATCGGAGATGCCACTTCTGGCGATCGGGCGCCGATTCAGGTCGGCCAGTTCGAATCGGATAATCGGCTCGATGAGGTGCTGAGCAAGATTTGGCTCGAAGAGGGCGGCGGCGGCACCGGACAGGAATCTTATGAATTGATGGCGTACTATTATGCCAAGCATTCCATAATTGATTCCGGCAAACGGAATAAAAAGGGATTTTTCTTTTTCATCGGCGACGAAGGATTCTATCCTAAAGTCGCCAAGGATCAGATCAAGGTCTTAATCGGAGACGATGTTCGCGAGGATATCGATGCAAGAAAGATCTTTGCAGAGCTTCAAGAAAAATATCATGTCTTTTTGTTGTATCCCAGGAAAACTTGGGAAGAGAGAAAAGACGATATTGATGCGGAAATAAAAAAACGCGTCACTGAAGCTGGTGGAAGATATGAGGGTGTTGATATCCGCGCTTCGCTTTTATGGAATAATCGCAATGATCTTGACCTTCATGTGATTGCGCCGAGCGGATATCATATCTATTATGCCGACAAGAAGTCGTTGTGTGGTGGGTGGCTCGATGTGGACATGAACGTCCGCGGCGAGACCACGAAGCCGGTAGAAAATATCCGCTGGGAAAAAGGCAAAGCCCCGAAAGGGCGCTATAAGATTTTTGTCAGGAACTATGCGTTCCATGAAAGTGATGGGGCCGCAACTTTTTTCAAGGTTGAGGTTGAGATTAATGGCAGAGTCAGGCATCTTGAAGGCAAGATTCCGGCGGGACGTGTCGGTGAATCCAGTGACGTCACTGTATTGGAATTTGATTATAATCCGGATGAGCGTCCGGTGGATTCGGAGATGTATGCAGGATATCAAGACGGAGCGATCAAGCAGCAATGGGCTAGCGTGATTCCTTCGGAAAACATCCTCATCATTGATGATCCTAAAGCTATCGTTGACGTCATGATGGGCGCCTTGGCGCTTGTCGGAGGATCGAATGATCTGGACGGCTATTTGGTCGATATGACCGAGCGTGGACAGACTGCATTGAGGCGAGAGCAGACAGTCAAAGCTTTGGATGGGCTTGCAAATAATAATGCAATCGCCAAAGTAGAGACCGGCGGATTGCCCAAAGATCCGGGAAAGAATCGTAAAGGTGGGACAAAAAGATTGTAAAAAAATAAAAAAGGGTCGGGTAAATACCCGACCCTTTTTTAAAATTTAAAAAAATCTTTCAAAAGGAGGTTGTTATGATGATAGCGACATTGCCTGCGGTGCATCGAAACGAGCTTTTGGAAAGGATTATCAGTCATCCTGCGGTTGATGGTGTGCGATATAACACCGGCATTTGTTCGGCATATTCTCCAAGGGAAACCTTGGAGCGGATACTGAAATTGACGGTGCGCCACAATAAAAAATTCTGGATAGATCTCAAGGGTCGCCAGTTGCGCATAGTGCAATGGGCTGTGCCTAATTATGGAAAGATTATCTTGAATCATGATATCGAAGTCGAGTGTCCTGCTAAAGTTTTTTTCCGGGGCAACGAATATTCGGAGTTAAAAGTTGTGCGTGGCAGAGAGATATATGTTGATCCGCCGCCGCGGTATGCGGTGGGGGCAGGACAGGCAATAAATGTTCATGGAAAAAATTTAAGAATCAAGGAATATTTAACTGATGATGATAAAAAATATATCGAAGCCGGCAAGGCCCTAGGCATAGATGATTATATGTTGTCGTTTGTGGAAGAAAAATCTGATTTGGAAGAGGTGGGAAATTTGAATTCTGAAGCAAAAATGGTTTTAAAGATAGAATCTCCGCGGGGACTTGATTTCATGAGTCATGCCGATTTTAAATTGCCACTTGGCGGCGCTTTGATGGCGGCTCGTGATGATTTGATGATAAATATCGGCGATAATAAAGCTTTGATGATCGCTGCGCTTTATGCAATCATCGAGAAAGATCCTAATGCGATAGTTGCGTCCAGGATATTTTCGGGGATTGAGAGTGATGGCAATGTGTCGATGGGAGATTTGTCGGATTTGAAATTAATGCAGATGATCGGCTATAAAAATTTCATGCTGTCTGACGGCATTTGCGATAGGCACTTCGATCGCGCTATAAAAGCGTGGAAAGATTTTCAAGAAGTTGTCTTGTGGAGGTGAGGAAATGAATAAAAGATCGGTAATAGTCGGCTTGGGATATGGCGATGAAGGCAAGGGCACGATTACTGATTATCTAATCCGGAAAAATGATGCAAGTGTCGTTGTAAGGTTCAATGGTGGGCCTCAAGCGGCTCATCATGTAGTTATGCCGGACGGCAGAATGCATTGTTTTTCTCAGTTTGGATCAGGGACATTTGTTTCGAACGTGAAGACTTATCTTTCGCGATATATGATCGTTGATCCATTAGCGATGAAATTGGAAAACGAATCTTTGATGGCCAATGGAATTTCTGATGGTTTGGAAAGATTGATAGTGGACAGAGATTGTTTGATGGTCACTCCTTTCCACAAAATCATCGGCAGAATGATGGAAATTATGCGCGGTAAAAATAGACACGGCAGTTGCGGCAAAGGCATTGGCCGGGCAGTTGAAGATGGAAAAATGCTCGGATCCAAAGCGTTGCGCATTGGAGATTTGATTGATGCGCGCACGATGAAAGAAAAGTTAAATTTTTTGTGGCGCGTCAAGATTGATCAGGCAGAGCAGTTGCTTGATGAACAGCCAGCCGATAAGCAACTCGCAGAATATTTTGTTCAGATGAATAGAGTGGAATATCCGAAGCTTTTAGCAGAGGCCTATCAGGAATTTGTCGAATCGGGAGTTTCCATTGCTGACGATGTGACTGGCAGAGAAATATTGAATCAGAAAAATATAATTCTTGAAGGCGCTCAGGGAGCTTTGCTCGATGCAGAGCGAGGTTTTCTGCCTTATGTGACAAGTACGAGAACTACAATCGCCAATGCAAAAGCATTGTTTGGTGATGTGGAGCAGTCGAATATGTTTAAGAGGATAGGGGTGCTCAGGGCTTATGCCACTCGTCACGGTGTCGGACCGTTTGTGACTGAAGATTTTCAATTAATGAAAATCATGCCGGATATGCATAATGGCAGCAATGAATGGCAGGGACCATTTCGGATTGGTTGGCTCGATTTATTAACGGCAAGATATTCAATAGAAATCAACGGCGGCATAGATGAGATCGCACTGACCAACCTTGATAGATTGAGCTGTTTAGGAAAAATAAAAGTTTGCGGATCTTACGAGTACGTCGGAACAAAAAATGATTTGTTGGAAAAATATTTCAGAGTCGAGAAGATAAGAAATGGGAAAACGAAAATCTCAGGAATAAGAACTGATTTTAAAGATAAATTTTCTCAAGAGCAGCTGACGAGGTTGCTCATCGATTGCCAGCCGTTAGATATCATCGAATTTAGCGGTTGGAAAAAAGATTTAGCTTCTATAGAGAAATTTGTTGATTTGCCGCAAGAAGCAAAAATCTTGATTGATTTCTTGGTGTCGGAGAGGGGATTGAATGTGCCGATCTCCATTGTTTCCAAGGGCCCGACCTGGGCCGATAAAGTGATAACCCCTTCGTTTTAAAAACGAAGGGGTTTTATTTTTGCTAATCATTAAGATGTTTGTGATATAGTGTACTATTGACACTAAGTAAGAATGGGAGTATTATCGGAGTATAGGCTGTTTGCCAAATACCTTTGACATTTATGATTTGTCGTGGTACTTTGGCAGGCAAAAGAGTTTTGACAATCCAATATCAAATTCCTTGCGAAAGGAAAAAAGGAGGTTGTTATGGCTAATGTTACAGCACTGAGAAAAGCTTTGATTGTTGTTGATGTACAGAATGATTTTTGCCCCGGCGGGGCGCTCGCGGTGCAGGGAGGTGATGAAATAGTCGCCCCGATCAATAAGATGATCGAGCTTGCCATAAATACCGGTGCGACAGTCATCGCGACACGCGATTGGCATCCGGCAAAGACAAATCATTTCAAGGATTTTGGCGGCCTATGGCCTGCGCATTGCGTCCAGGGGACGAAAGGAGCAGAATTTCATCCGGATCTTGACTTCAAGGACAGAGAGGTCGTTGTTTCTAAAGGCGTAGGAAATGGAGAAGATGCTTATTCTGGATTTGATGGCAAGGTCGGCGATAGAGGTCTTCAGACGTTACTTGAAGAGTGGGGCGTTGATACTGTCTATGTTGTTGGCTTGGCGACAGATTACTGCGTCAAGGCCACAGCTCTTGATGCTATCAAGCATGGCTTTAAGACATTCTTGATTGATGATTGCTGCCGCGCGGTCAATATCAATCCTGATGATGGCGACAACGCCATATGGGAGATGGTGAAGGCGGGCGCGACGATCATTGATAGTAATAAGGTGTATTTTTAGTTTCATTGATTCCCGAAGAGTTGCTGCAAAGCAGCAGCTCTTCGGGGATTGATTTTGAATCACTAAAATAAAATGCAAAAATTTGTTTTTTAATTTAGCGGTTTAAATATACGAATATAAACTGCGAGTTCTTTGTGAAAATAAAAGGAGGTCAGTCATGAAAAACAGGATAATAAATTCTTTGTTAGATCTGGATTTTTATAAGCTCACAATGCTTCAGGTGGCTTGGAAATATTATCGAGATGTGAAGGTTAAATATGCTTTCAAGAATCGCACCAAGACTGTGGCGCTTGCAGATTTCATAGAAGAAAAAGATCTGCGGGTGGAGTTGGAGCATGTACGCAGTTTGCGATTCAGAGATGACGAGATAGAGTACCTGCGTACTGGTGTTTATACGAAAGACATTTTTAACGAAGATTTTCTCGATGCACTCAAAGATTTACGCCTTTGCGATTTCAAATTGGAATGCGACGGCGGGATTTACAAGATAGAGGTTGATGGCACTTGGCCCGAAGCTATTTTGTGGGAGACAATGATACTGGGCGTTGTAAACGAACTTTATTATCGGTCTCTTGAGCGCAATAGCTGGAATGATCTGACTGAAATTTTTAGAGAGGGTGATAAAAGATTAAGCAAGAAAATATGGTTATTGAAACAGCATCCAGGTATAAAGTTTTCTGATTTCGGTACGCGTCGCCGTTTCAGCGGTCCTTGGCAGCGGCATGTAGTTGAAACTTTGGCGAAAGAATTGCCCAGTCAATTTATCGGCACTTCCAATGTCTTGCTGGCCAAAGAACTCGGGCTTCGTCCAATCGGAACTTTCGCTCATGAGATGTATATGATTTTTTCGGGTATATTCAGCGGGAGCGAAGAAGAGATAAAGGCTTCGCACAATAAAGTGCTTCAGATTTGGTGGAGCGAATATGGCGAGAAATTGTCTATGGCGCTCACTGATACCTACGGCACCCAGTTTTTCTTTGAAGACTTTACCGACGAGCAGGCTCTCCTTTGGATGGGATTGCGCCAGGATTCCGGTGATCCGTTTGAGTTTGGGGAGAGGGCCATCGCTTTTTATCAGTCCAAAGGGATAGATCCCAAGATGAAAGTCATCGTCTTCAGCGATGGTCTGGATGTCGAGACGATTGTCGCGCTTTACGAGCGATTTAATGGACGCATTCAGGTGATGTTTGGGTGGGGCACAAACCTTTGCAATGATTTGGGCTTTGTGGCGTTGTCGCTGGTGGTAAAGGCTATCGAAGCGAATGGCTTCGGCCTTGTGAAGCTTAGCGACAACACGGCAAAAGCCATGGGCGATCCTGGACGGGTTGAGTTGTTTAAAAAGATTTTCGGACACGATAAAAAGTTTTACGAAGAATGCAAATATTGAAATAATCAGGGAAGCGGTAAAGCCGCTTCCCTGACTTCTTGAGCTAGTCATTTAATAATGGTTGGTTGAAGAAGTTCTTTAAATTTTATATAGAGCCCGCCCATATTAAAATTATGGCGAGGCAAGGGAGGTGCGTTATGGACGGCAAAATTGTTTATTTTCCGATTTTACCCGATAGGGAAGATTTGGGATCTGAGCGTAGTGATTTTGTCAGGGAATGGGTAGATAAGTATCTGATATCGGCGGGCGTTGTCACTCTGGAAGAAGAAAAAGCCAATGCTTATCTGGTGGCTACCGGCGACAGCGGATTTATGAAAGCGGTACGCACAAAATATGACAAGAAAAAAATATTTTTTGGCATCAATTGCGGCACCGTCGGATTTCTTTTGAATCCCATAATGGAAATCAATATGGTTCCGACGGATTTCAGTCAGATATCGACCATATCCGTGAAGATGATAAAAGCATTATTTAAATTGAAAAGCGGAGAAGTCAAAGACTTCCTTGCCTTCAATGATGTTTTTTGCGGAAGAAACATCGCCGACTATGTGACTTTTGATATTAGCGGAGAGCTTACTGGGTTCCCTAACAGGATAGTGCACGGCAACGGTATAATTATTTCCACTCCGCAGGGGAGCACGGGATTTATATTAAAGGCTCTCGGGAGTTCTAGTATATTGCCACTTGATACCAATACTTGGAAAATCGGTGGCGTGGCGACCGGGCCGTATCCCAACGATCTGGTGATGCCGCAAAAGATAATAATCAAGGTGAAGTCTCGCAAACCGGTTAATGGTTATGCGGATGGATATGCACAGGAAGCAGAGGACATTGAAAGCGTTGTTATTGAGCCGACCGACAACAAAGTCAGTGTAGCTTTTTTGAAGAATATAGATTTTGAAGCACGCAGAAGAGATCTTGCTCAAAAAGTAGAAAGAGGATAGAAGTTTTAAATCCCCCGACTAAAAGTCGGGGGATTTTTTGTCGTAAAAAGCCCTTTTCGAAGAGCTTTTTTTGTGGTATTTTTTATTATTATATTTATGTCATTACCCCAAGAATATTATTATCTGAAAATCGGACAAGCGTCTGATTTGCAAAATAAGAAGGAAAGACTGATTTATCGGCTACTGGAGATGTTGCCGGCCTTTTTGGCTTGGGGCACATTGATAGGATTCGCTCTGGCTGCTTGGATGGTTCCTTTTGGGACGGCAATCTTTGTGATTATTTTTGATATTTATTGGTTGATAAAAACCGTTTATCTGTCCCTGCATTTGAAGTCTTCATATAAAAAGGTGATGGCTAATATCCAGATTGACTGGATCAAGAAATTGAGCAGCCTGCCTAAAAAGGACTACAAGCATCCAGTGAAGGATTGGCACGATTTGTATCACTTGATAATTTTCCCAGCATACAAGGAGCCTTACGAGATCGTGAAACCGTCGTTTGAAGCTTTGGCCAATGAGCGTTATCCAAAAGAGAATCTGATAGTCGTTTTCGCTATCGAGGAGCGAGCAGGAGAAGAGGCGAGTGATCTGGCGAAAAAAATCGAGGATGAATATAAGAATAAATTTGGGAAATTCATAGTGACGGTTCATCCGAAGGATACGACAGGAGAGATGCCTGGTAAGGGATCAAATATTGCATACGCCGGAAGACAGGCGCAAAAAATTATCGATGAGCTGGGCGTGCCGTATGAAAATGTGGTAGTTTCAGCTTTTGATATTGATACCATCATCCATCATGGATATTTCGCTCGATTGGCTTATACATTTTTGACGACGGAAAATCCTCTCAGGACAAGCTATCAGCCAGTGCCTTTTTATATTAACAATATCTGGGAAGCGCCATCTTTTGCAAGGGTGTTTGCTTTCTCGTCGTCTTTTTGGCACATGATTCAGCAAGAGCGTCCAGAAAAGATGACGACTTTTTCTTCGCACTCTATGAGTTTCAGGGCGCTAGTAGATGTGGATTTTTGGGCGTCCAATATGGTATCTGAAGATTCGCGCATTTATTGGCAATGTCTTTTGCGCTATGATGGGGATTATAAGATACAGTCACTCCATTTTCCTGTGAATATGGATGCCAATGTAGCAGAGACGACGAAGCAGACAGCTGTCAATCAGTACAAGCAGATCCGCCGATGGGGATGGGGTGCTGAAAATTTGCCTTATTTCTTGTTCGGATTTTTGAAAAATAAAAAAGTTCCGCGCGTATTGAAATGGCATCATGGTTTTTTTGTGCTTGAAGGATTCCATTCTTGGTCAACGAATGCGCTTTTGATGTTCGTGTTTGGATGGTTGCCGTTGGCTCTCGGTGGAGAAGTGTTCAATGCCTCCCTCATTGCTTACAATCTTCCTAGATTCACGAGGATCATCATGACACTTGCGATGTTTGGGCTTATCACCTCAGCAATGCTTGCTATTAGTCTATTGCCGGTCAGGCCGGTCAGGTATGGACGCTTCCAGTATGTTTGGATGGTTTTGCAGTGGGCATTGCTTCCAGTCACGATCGTGATTTTCGGAGCTATTCCTGGTCTTGAGGCGCAGACTCGTCTTGCTTTGTCTGGCAAGCGAAGATTGGGTTTTTGGGTGACGCCCAAGCATAGGGGTTAGAATTATAAATTAGAATCTAGAATAAAATTATGAAAAGAACAAAAATCGTGGCTACTATCGGTCCAGCAACAAATAAGATGGAAATTTTGAAACAATTAGTGGATGGCGGAGTTAATGTTTTTCGTTTGAATTTTTCTCATGGAAAGTATGAGGATTTTGCAAAGATGATAAAACTTATCCGCAAATTAGAGAAAGAAATTCAAAAACCGATTGCGATATTGCAGGATTTACAAGGCCCTAAAATTCGTGTCGGAGAAGTTGATGGGAAAATAGTATTGGAAAAGGGGGAGATTGTAAAATTGGCGCCAACTCAAGAGGATGACAAGACGATTCCGATGGCAGCGTTTATAATCAGGAATCTCAAAAAAGGAGATGAGGTTTTGATTGCCGACGGCACTATGAAGTTGGAGGTGGCTAGTATAGAAAACAGTTCTTCTGATAAAAATGTAAAAGTTTTTTGCAAGGTTGTTGTGCCTGGTGAGGTGATTTCGCACAAGGGCGTCAATTTGCCCGGAATCAAGATAGAAACAGAGCCTTTGACGGATAAAGATAAAAAAGATTTAGAGTTCGGATTGGAAAATAACGTTGATTTTGTCGCATTGTCTTTCGTGAAGACTGCAAAGGATTTGGACGGAGTTCGCAAAAGGATCATGGCCAAGAAATTGAAAACTATGTTGGTTGCAAAAATAGAAACAGTCGAGGCAGTGGAAGATTTGGATAACATCATCGATGCGGCAGATGCCATAATGGTAGCGCGTGGTGATTTGGGCATTGAGATTTCTCTGGAGAATATCGCAAGAGTGCAAAAGGATATAATCAAGAAATGTAATGCCAAAGCGAAGCCAGTAATCACTGCGACACAAATGCTCGGTTCGATGGTAAAAAATCCATTGCCTACGCGAGCTGAAGTGAGCGATGTCTCGAATGCCGTGCTTGATGGTACGGATGCAGTGATGCTTTCCGAGGAAACCGCAGTCGGACTCTATCCGCAGGAAGCCGTGAATATGATGTCAAAGATAATAATAGAGATAGAGAAGGGATTCCCGTTCGGTAGATTATTGCCTGAGAAAAAAGAATTTGCCATCAAAGACCTGACGACTCTAGCCGTCGGAGACGGAATCAATCACATCATCAAGGACTTGGATGTGAAGGCGGTCATCGCTTTCACCGAATCTGGTTGGACCAGCAGGGTGATCTCTGCTTTCAGACCATCGCAACCGATCGTAGCAGTATCTCCTCATTATGAAGTGTTGAGACAGCTTGCGTTGAATTGGGGAGTGGTGCCATTCAAGGCTGTGTCATTAAAATCTGCTGATCAAATGATAAGGCAAGCCAAGGATTTCGCCTTGAAATCTGGACGCGCAAAAAGCGGAGACAAAATCGTTATTTCTGCCGGTATACCGTTCGGCCAAAAAGGAAGTACGAATTTGATTTTGGTGCAAGTCGTATAATTTAAAAACAATTAAAATCCGCCTCAATTTTTGAGGCGGATTTGTCTTTTATAGATGCCAAAGCATTATTGTTCCGCTGGTCAATGCAAAAAGAAAGCTCGCAAGGCACGAATAGGCCAAAAATTTATGGATTTTCGGATATCTAATGCCAGTGAAATGAAACTTGATTGATAGGAACAGCGTCAAGAATATCCCCGAAGATATTACGTGCGTGAGAAGCGTTTGAGCGTCTGGCTTGGGTAGTATGCCAGCGTACACGGATATTTTTATCAATACAATCGTTGCAATCATTAATGATAAGAACATAGCAGAATACATTTTGTGACCAGAGATGTAATAACTCTTTGATCTTTTTGACCTACTCATTTTACATTGCATTCCGTTGCTACAAGTTTTCGCGATGAGAATTATCAAGAATATGGCACAAATTGCAATCAGTATTTTTGTTATCAGCATTGCGCGATCTCCTTGTTGATATTATTTTAATGAGCTTTTTTGCAGAATATCATGAATCATGGTGGGTTGCAACACGTTGAGAAACTGCAAAAAACATGTTAAATTATTGTAATTAACAGTGATTGGTGATAAGCGGTTAGCAACTGGCTAACAGCTAACAGCTAACAGCTAACAGCTAATTATGGCAGACTTTTCAAAACCATACGATCCCAAAGAGGTGGAAGGCAGGATTTACGAAGCTTGGTTAAAATCAGGGTATTTTAACCAGGATAAATTAGGCAAAAGATCTAAAAAATTTACCGTTATGTTGCCACCGCCCAATGTGACAGGCACTTTGCATATGGGGCATGCTTTGAATGCTGTAGGCACAGATATCTTAATCCGCTACAAAAGGATGAAAGGTTTTAAGACCCTATGGCTTCCAGGCACGGATCATGCCGGTATTGCTACGCAAAATGTTGTCGAAAAACAGCTTCGTAAAGAAGGCGTGTCCAGACACGATCTTGGCAGAGAGAAATTCTTGGAACGAGTATGGGCATGGAAAGAGCAATATGGAAACATTATATTGGGGCAACTCAAAAGAATCGGTGCTTCGGCAGATTGGTCGCGCACCAGATTCACTATGGATGAGGAATATGTGAAGGCTATCCAAGAATCATTTTTGCATTATTATAAAAAGGGGTATATCTATCGCGGAGAAAGAGTGGTGAATTGGTGCCCGAGATGTTGGACTAGCTTGTCTGATTTGGAAATCGATCATGAGGAAACAAAAAGCAATCTTTATTTCATAAAATATTCTTTGGCTGATGGCGTCAAAGTGTCCGATGGTAAAGACTACATAGTGGTAGCGACCACTCGTCCCGAAACTATGCTTGGCGACAGTGCGGTAGCAGTTAATCCGAAAGACAAGAGATACAAAGATTTGGTTGGCAAAAAAGTCATCTTGCCGATACAGAATAGGATTATTCCTATCGTAGCTGATCGCGTCATAGATATGGAGTTCGGCACAGGAGCCGTAAAGGTGACGCCAGCTCATGATGCTACTGATTTTGATATTTCCACTCGTCACGATTTAGAAAAGATAAGGATTATAGATGATCGTGGCAGAATGACTTCGGAGGCGGGCAGTATTTGTATCAATGCAGAGGGTAAATACATGAAAGCGTCAGAATGTAGAGGGGTAGTGGTAGCTAAATTGCAGGAAATCGGATCAATGGAAAAAGTGGAGGACTATATCCATAGCGCAAGCAAGTGCTCAAGATGCTCCACTGTCATCGAGCCTATTATTTCCAAGCAGTGGTTTTTGAAGATGGAGAAACTGGCGCAACACGCGATTAAGGCGATAAAGTCCAAGAAGGTCGCATTCCATCCGAAGCGCTGGGAAAAAGTTTATTTGAATTGGCTTGCTAATATAAAGGATTGGTGTATTTCTAGACAGATTTGGTGGGGACATCAATTGCCCGTGTGGTTCTGTAAGGATAAGCAGACAGAAACCAGTGAGGAGTTGTTTGTGGTTGCCGATAAAAAGCCGAAGAAGTGTCCGTTTTGCAAAAAATGCGAGATGGAACAATCGCAAGATGTTTTGGATACTTGGTTTTCTTCAGCTCTTTGGCCATTTGCGACGCTCGGTTGGCCTAATAAAAAATCAAAAGATTACGTCAATTTCTATCCGACCCAATTCTTATCTACTGCTAGGGACATTTTGAATCTGTGGGTGTCGCGAATGATTTTTTCAGGAATGGAATTTACTGGCAAGGCGCCGTTCAAGGATGTTTATATCCACGCGACAGTGCTAACTAAAGATGGACGGAGGATGTCGAAATCGCTTGGCACCGGCATTGATCCGATTGAGCTGATCGAGAAATATGGCGCAGATGCGACCAGGTTCGGACTTATTTATCAGGCGATGGGCGGACAGGATATAAGATTCAATGAAGACATCCTCGTGACCGGAAAGAAGTTTTGCAATAAAATTTGGAACGCTTCCCGATTCGTATTGATGCAGCTTGAAAATATAAAAGGAGTGTCAGTGAAAGATATTTCCAAACTAAAGCCGAAAACTTCTGAGGATAAAAAAATAATCAATCGTACGAAGTCGGTATTTAAGTCTATCGAAAAAGATATCAATGGCTACAAATTCGGACAGGCCGCTCACACTATGTATGATTTTTTTTGGCATGACTTTTGCGATGTTTACATAGAATACGCCAAGCTGAAAGATGACACGAACACGAAAGAAATTCTGATCTCGGTGCTCTCTGCGTCTTTGAAGATTATGCATCCATTTATCCCTTTTGCTACAGAAGAGATTTATAGTTCATTGCCAGGAAAAAATAAAAGCTTATTGATTGTGGAAGATTGGCCCGCCAAATAGAATTTGGAATCAAGAAAATATTGAATTCAAAATTAAAAATTCAAAATTCAAAATCCTATGTTGCTAGCGATTGCATTTATTTTAGGGGTTCTGCCAAGCCTTGTATGGCTGATTTATTATCTGCAAAGCGATGCGCATCCTGAGCCAAAGTCTATAATATTGGAGGTTTTTATCCTTGGCATGATTTCCGGGGGAGCGGCGGCGGGTTTCCAATTATTACTCAATTATCTGGTTTCTTTCGATGAAGGCATCAAAGCGGCGATTACGATTTTTCCGATAGTTATGGTGGCGGGCTGGGCCTTCATTGAAGAATACGTGAAATATCTTGCTGCTAAAATAAGAATTCTCCATGATGCTGCATTTGATGAGCCGACCGATGCGATGATTTATCTTATCTCGGCCGGACTTGGATTTGCGGCTATTGAGAATATCTTATTTATAGCTCCGGCAATTTTCCAGGGCCTTGATCAGGCATTGATGCATTTATTTTTAAGATTTATCACTGCGACGCAATTGCATGCTTTGGCATCTGGCATCATCGGATTCTTTTTTGCCTTAGCAATTATTTATCACAGCAGATTATTTCTTTTGGCTGGATTCATTTTGGGCGTTGGTTTGCATACGGTGTATAATTATTTTATAATGATACCAGATGCATTCAATGGAAGGATCAATGATGACTATATTTTTTTAGTAATAGCGATAATACTCTTCATAGGATTCGTATTTATAAAATTTGCTTTTTCTAGGTTAAGGAATAAAAGGTTCGGGTCATAATTATTTATTATTCATAAAAATGGCACAATCATTTTTCGATAAATTAACAGGTGCTTTAAAGGTCAAGGAAGAGGGATCGACTCCAGCGGTGACTTCTCCTGTATCTGTTGCTCCTGCTCAGGCGCAACAACAGCAAGAAGAGAAGCCGATCCAGCCCAAGATAATAGCAGAGCAACCCATGATGCAAACTCCAAAAGAAAAACCTAAAGAAGAGGCATGGCACAGTGAAGTCGAGGGTCAATTGACCGTCGATGTTTACCAGACTCCCGGAGAAATTGTTGTTAAATCAACTATTGCAGGGGTTACTATTGAGGATTTAGATATATCTATTACCAATGATATGGTGACTATCCGTGGCGAAAGAAAAAAAGACGAAGAAGTCAGGCAAGAAGATTATTTCCATCAAGAGTGCTACTGGGGTCCATTTTCAAGGTCAGTGATTTTGCCTATGGATATCGATTCTGAAAATGCCGTAGCTTCATTCAAGAATGGCATTTTGACCATCAAACTGCCAAAAGCCGAGAAAGTAAAAACAAGAAAAATAAAAATTGCTGGTAACTAATTCGGGAACCACAGCCTCAATATCAAATAAAAACCGGATTACGTCCGGTTTTTATTTAAATAAACCAACGTGAAGTGATATAATTCATTTATATGGCAGACGAAAAAATAAAATCAATCAAACGAACAATTATAAGGATGTCAGCTGGTTTTTTAGCTGCCGGTTTTCTGTTTGCCATCTCTATCGGTTTTGTTAATGCTCAAAAGATTCCTTATGGCGTAAAGATTAGCGGGCTGGATGTCGGAGGCATAAGGTTGGAAGAGGCGAGAGAAGAAATTTCTAAGATGGCCGAAGAATTCTCCTCTTAGAAAATAAGATTTGATATAAATAAAGATAAATATGAAACTACGGTTGAGGGCATAGGCGCTCGCATTGACATTGGACGAACATTAAGTGATGCGAATATGGCTGGTAGGAATGGAAACTTCCTGATTAATTTAGGAAGACAATTATCAATTATGATTGATGGAGAGGATATTAATCCGGTCGTTGATGTTGATGATGAGAAATTGGGAGCATATCTGAAGGGATTTAAAAAATATGAAATAGAAAAAAACGAAGCGAGCGTTTCATTTGATGATTCGGTTGGTGATTTCTTTGTCCAATCTTCCGGTGATGGGAGAGTGATTGACCGCGATAGGTTGAAAAAAGATATAAAAGATAGATTGTGGCAATCGGAAGAATACTTGGTTGAAGCTTCTTTTGTCGTTGACGAGCCGACGGTTGACGACCAGATGGCTCAAGATGCTTTTGATGAAGTGCGCGAATTTTTCAGCAATCACTCTGGAATCAATTTAATTTACAATGGCAATGATAGGTGGCCAGTAGATAGAAAAACGATAGGCACCTGGATAAGTGTTGAGATTGCAGGTGATGGGACTGGTCTCGTAGTATCTTGGAGTCCGGAGAAAATATCAGGATATTTGACGACTATTTCTCAGAATATAAATAAGGAGCCGATTGATGCTGTGCTGACATACAAGAGCAATATGGTGCAAGCTTTCTCTTTGTCTCGTAATGGTAAATATGTGAATGCGGTAAAAAGCGCTGATAATATTTTGTCTGCTCTTGATGGTGGTGAAAAAGAGGCGAGATTGGAGATGGATAGCGTGAAAGCGAAAATAGATACTGCAGAGATAGAAAATCTCGGATTGACGTCATTACTTGCTACGGGCGTATCTGATTTTGCTGGTAGTCCTGCAAATAGGGTCCATAATATAAAAGTGGGGACGGCTAAATTCAATGGCCTTCTGATTGCTCCAGGGGAAGAATT